>NZ_JBFAVD010000001.1:607681-626409 GCF_040679615.1 Streptomyces sp. NPDC052225
CCTCCGGCGGGGAAGGAGTGCTGGTCCGTAAGTCGAGCGCCTCCGGCGGGGAAGGAGTGCTGGTCCGTAAGTCGAGCGCCTCCGGCGGGGAAGGAGCGCGGTCCGCAGATCAAGCGCCTCCGGCAGCCTAGGAGTGCTGGTCCGTAAGTCGAGCGCCTTCGGCGGGGAGGGGGCGCTGGTCCGTAAGTCGAGCGCCTCCGGCAGCCTAGGAGCGCCGGTCCGTAAATCAAGCGCCTCCGGCAGCCAAGAAGCGCCGGTCCGCAAATCAAGCCCCTCCGGCAGCGAAGGAGCGCCGGTCCGTAAATCAAGCCCCTCCGGCGATTGAGGAGCGGGGTCCGGGGCGGAGCCCCGGGACACCAGCCACGACGCACCCGCACGTCACAACAACGCCAAGGCCCGACGCGCAACCTCCCGCCCAATAGGCAACGAAGCAGTCGCCGCAGGCGAAGGCGCGTTCAGCACATGAACCGCCCGAACCCCCTCCCGGATCAAGAAGTCGTCCACCAACGTCCCGTCCCGCAGAACCGCCTGGGCCCGAACCCCCGCATCAGCCCGCACCATGTCCCCCGGATCAACCGCCGGCACAAGCCTCCGCACCGCATCAGTAAAGGCCCGCTTGGAAGCGGAGCGCCTGAGCTCGCCCGCCCCGTACCGCCAGTGCTGCCGAGCTATCCGCCACGACCCCGGCCACGCCAGCGTCCCGGCCAGCTCCCGGGGCCGTACGACACCCCACCCGTACCCCTCGCGGGCCAGCGCCGGCACCGCGTTCGGCCCGACGTGGACGCCGCCGTCGATGCCGCGCGTGAGGTGCACGCCGAGGAACGGGAACGCCGGGTCCGGCACCGGGTACACCAGGCCGCGCACCAGCTCGGGCCGGGCCAGCTCGAAGTACTCGCCCCGGAACGGCACGATCCGCATCTCCGGGTCGTCCCCGGTCAGGCGCGCGACCCGGTCGCACTGCAACCCGGCGCAGTTCACCAGGACCCGCCCCCGCACGATCTCGCCGGAGGCGGTCCGCACGGCGACGCCGAGCCCGGCCCGCCGGTCGATCTGCACCACGTCGGCCCCGTAGCGGATGTCCGCCCCGGACGCCTCGGCGAGCCGCTCGGCGACCGCGCGGTAGTCCGCGATGCCGGTCGTGCCGACATGGATGGCGGCGAGCCCGCGCACCTCGGGCTCGTACTCCTGGATCTGCGCGGGGCCCAGCTCCCGCACCGGGATCCCGTTCTCCCTGCCGCGCTGGACCAGGGCGTGCAGACGCGGCAGCTCGTCGCGGCCGGTGGCGACGATGAGCTTTCCGGTGACCTGGTGCGGCACCCCGTACTCGGCGCAGAACTTGACCATCTCGGCCGCCCCGCGCACCGCGAACCGCGCCTTGAGCGAGCCGGGGCGGTAGTAGATCCCGCTGTGGATCACCCCGCTGTTGCGCCCCGTCTGATGGCGGGCGGGCCCGGCCTCCTTCTCCAGGACGACGACCCGCGTCCCCGGCGCGGCCCGTGAGACGGCATAGGCGGTGGAGAGCCCGACGATCCCCCCGCCGACCACCAGCACATCCCCGTCATACGCAGCCGTCCCCACCAGGCCTCACCTCCACGCCCTGCATCTTGCCCGACGCCACTGACAATCCACCCGGACGCCCACCTTCCAGGGCCTACGCCGGAGCCATCAGCAGGGGCCGCGCCCGCTCGCGCAGCTCGACCACCCGCGGCTCGTCCCCGTACGGCTCCAGGCGGTGCAGCAGGTCGCGGACGTACTCGGTGGTGCGCGCGGAGGAGATCCGGCCCGCCACTTCGAGAGCCCGGGTGCCCTGCTCGCACGCCGCGTCCAGGTTCCCCGACTCCAGCTCGGCGACGGCCGACACCACGAGCCGCAGGCCGTGCGAGCGCACGAACTCCTCGGTGGGCTTCGACAGCGCCTGCTCGGTGAAGCGCCGCACCTGGCGCGGCGCCTTCAGGTCGCGGTAGCACTCGGCCGCGTCCGCCGCGAAGCGGTCGTAGGAGTAGAAGCCGAGCCAGGACGGGTCGCTGTCGCCGTCCCGCGAGCGCTCCAGCCAGCCCTCGGCGGCCCGCAGCGCGGCTCCGGCGGCGTGCGCGTCACCGGCGCGCGCGTGCGCGCGTGCCTCGATGAGCCGGAAGAAGCTCATGGTCCGCGCGGTCGCGAGCCCCCGGTTGCGCTCGATCGCGGCCTGCGCCAGGTCGACGCCCTCGTCGCCGAAGCCGCGGTAGGTGGCCTGGAGCGACATGGAGGCGAGCACATAGCCGCCGAGCGGGACGTCGGCGGCGGCCCGCGCGAGCCGCAGCGCCTGGATGTAGTAGCGCTGCGCGGCCTCCTGCTGCCCGGTGTCGAACGCCATCCACCCGGCGAGCCGCGTCAGTTCGGCCGTCGCCCCGAAGAGCGAACGGCCGACGTCGTCCGAGTACGAGCCGAGCAGCAGCGGGGCCGCCTCGACCCGCAGGCACTCGGGCACCATCGACGAACGCCAGTCACCGCCCCCGTACTTGGAGTCCCAGCGGCGCGCGTCCTGGGCGGCTTCGCGCAGCTTCTGCACATCGCTGTGGCCGACCTTCTGGACCTTCTGCGGGGCCTCCTCCGCGCCCTCCACGTGGTGGGGCTCGCGCGCGACCGACGAGTCGGCCGGCGTTATCAGCCATCGTGAGGCCGGTGTCGCGTAGGCGCTCACCGCGAAGGAACCGGCCAGCGACTGCCAGATCCCGCCGCTGCCCGCGCGGCGCCCGGCGAGGTCGAGCCGGTACAGCTCGGTCGCGGAGCGCACGGCGGCCTGCACGTCGCGCGGGAACGCGAGACCCACCTCCGGCGCGGGATCCGCGTCGGCGAGGCCGATCTCGTGCAGCGGCACAGGCCTGCCGAGCTTCTGGCCGATCGCGGCGGCGATCAGGTGCGGGGCGGCGCCCTGCGGCACCATGCCCTTCGACACCCAGCGCGCCACCGACGTCTTGTCGTAGCGAAGTGTCAACCCGCGTTGAGCGCCAAGGTCGTTGACGCGGCGTGCGAGTCCTGCGTTGCTGATTCCCGCGAGGGCGAGAACGGTGCCGAGCTTTTCGTTCGGCCCGCGTTGCTCCCTGGACATGCGCCACCCCTCGACACAGACGGCTGCCGAGCCAGGCAGCTACGCCGGAAGAACAGCCCGACTCGATCTGGCATAACCGCGCGGCATTCGTACACCCAGCGTAGTTCGCCGCATCCCAAGCGTTAAGAGTCGTAGTTCCGGATGGCGGGATTGTTGTCCGTACGGAAGTACGGCGCAGGCCACGCCGTGTGACCGTGTGCTCCGCCTGTGGTGCCGTGCGCCCGTGCGTGCGCTCTTACCCGTACCCCCGGGGAGCGCTTCCATGGGACCTGCGTGGGTCGGCCCGCTGTACTGGATCCAGTGGGCTGGGGGACACCGCCGCCTACATCCCCGCGGGCGGCGGACCGGTCCGGGAGGCGAACCACGCCTCCCGGACTGTGCGTTGCGCGCTGTGGCCGAAGCGGGGTGTCCAGCTCCGGCCATCCCAGGCCGATTTGGCCGAATCTCGCCCCTGTCGTCCCGCCCCGAAGGGGTAGTGCCACGGTTCAACCACCGCTCAAAAGGGGCGCATTCGGGAGCGCAGAGGCCATTTCGCGCTCCTCACTTGCCCCCTCTTCGACGCCTCCTTCGTGGCAGCATGGGGACCTCCTGGTTGTCCACAGCCTGTGGAGGCGGCGATGCGGTGGTTGGTGGGGTGGAGCAGTACCGCCGCTGGGCCGGTCGCGTTCGGCTCCGCGGGAGCCACCGGCACGGAGGGCGAAACGGTACACCCGGTCGGCTCCCAACTCCTGTGGGGCGACCCGGATCCGCTGTGGGCGGTCGGCGACTGGCGCCCCGACGAGGTGCGCATCGTGCAGGCCGACGAGCAGACGCGGATCGCGGTCCTCGGCGTGTGCGGCGCCTCCGACGAACAGCTGCGCGTGGGCCTGTTCGCCGCGCGCGGCGGCGCACTGCGCCACCTCACGGCCTGGCCCGGCAGCTACACCGCGGTCGTCCAGGTGGGCCGCCGCGTCATGGTGGTGGGCGATCTCGCGGGCGCGCGGCCGGTGTTCTACACGCCGTGGGCGGGCGGCACGGCGTACGCGACGGCGGCGCTCCCGCTCGCCGACCTCATCGAGGCGAACCTGGACGTGGGCCACCTGGCCGCGCTGCTCGCCGCCCCGGACGTCCCCGAGGCGCTGCACGACTCGACGCCGTACCAGGGCGTGCGCCGCATCCCGCCCGGCCATGCGCTGATCCTCCGCGCCGGAGCCCGCGAGATCGCCGGCTACGAGGCCGTGGCGTCCCTCGCGGTGGCGACGCCGTCCGCCGACCCCGACAGCGCCGTGGACGGCGTCAGGGACGCCCTCGTGGACGCCGTACGGGCCCGGCTCGCCGCACCCCGGCACG
This sequence comes from Streptomyces sp. NPDC052225, assembly GCF_040679615.1. Lineage (NCBI taxonomy): Bacteria > Bacillati > Actinomycetota > Actinomycetes > Kitasatosporales > Streptomycetaceae > Streptomyces > Streptomyces sp. NPDC052225. Next base: position 612,099 of record NZ_JBFAVD010000001.1, read on the forward strand.
TGCCCGGCACCGACCTCGACCCGGGGCCCGTGCCCGGCATGGGGCCCGCCGAGCGCCGCGCGGCCCGCGGCATGCCGGTGCCCGGCATCGGTGCCGACCTCTCCGGGGGCCCGGCCTCCGGCACTCTCGCCCTGCTCGCGGCGGGCCTGCCCGGCATGCCCGGCACGGTCCTCGGCCACGGCACGGGCGCCGGCGAGCGCCTCCTCGCGGTCACGTTCAACGACGTGTCGACCTCAACGGCCCACCACGAGGCGGAACTTGAGCGGGCCGGAGCGATCGCAGCCAACCCGCGCCTCCACCACGTAGTGGTGGCCGCGGGCGAAGAGGCCCTGCCCTACGCCGACCTGGAGGGGCCGCTCACCGACGAGCCGAGCCCGGTCCTCGTCACCGCCGCCCGCCACCGCGCCCGCCTCGCCTCCGGCAGCGCCGACCACTTCACCGGGTACGGCGCGCGCCAGGTCCTCGACGCCCATCCGGCGCGCCTGGCCGACCTGTTGATGGACCGGCGCCGCCGCTCGATGGTGCGGCCGGTCGCGGCGCTCACGAAGGCGGACGGTTCGCTCACCGTCCCGGCACGCGTCTACGGAGCGGCCAGAAAGCTCGCCCGTACGTCATACAAGGCGGGCCTCGACTCGCTCGCCGACCGCCTGCTGCACCGCCGCTTCGACGATCCGGGCGGGGCCGTCGGCGCGTCCCTCGCCGCGCTCGCGTGGGCCAGACCGGGGCCCGCCGCGCGCTGGCTGACCGGTGAGGCCCTCGCTGAAGTATCGGTTCGCCTACAGGAGGGGACGACCCGTCCCGGGGCCGGCCCCGGCCAGCGGCCGGGCGAGTTCAGGGCCCGCGCCGCCCTCGCCCGGCACGCCTCCGACCTGCGCATCCTCGAACAGGCGGCGGAGGTCCGCTTCCAGCGCCTGCACGCCCCGTTCCTCGACAACCAGGTGGTCCGCGCCTGCCGCGCCCTGCCCGAGTCCCTGCGCGTCCAGCCGGGCGCCCGCGCGGCCATCCTGCGCACCGTCCTGGAAGGCGCCGGCGTCACCGACCTGCCGCCGGGCTGGGGCGCCCCCTCCCACGCCACCTCGGCGGCGGCGGCCCGTACCGGCCTGCGCGTCTCGGCGGACACCCTCATCGCCCTCTTCGACACCCCGCTGCTCGCCCAGACCGGGCTGATCGAGGCCCGCGTCGTCCGCAAGGCCCTGCGCGCCGCCGCCGACGGCGAACCCCTGCCCCTCGACGGCCTCGCGGACCTGGTCGCCCTCGAACTGTGGCTGCGCCGCCTCCTCGCCCGCCGCGGCACCTGCTGGACCGGCACCCCGGCACGCGCGCGTGCCGTCCCGACCGGCAGCGTCGTACCGGAAAGGGCACTGGGCGCGGGCACGCCCCGCTGAGGCCCGTCCGTCGGCCCCCGCGCAAAAGGCCGGGTGCTCCGCCGCCGCCTCGGCGACAATGCCCAGGTGCAGTACACGATCCTCGGCACCACGCAGGCACACGACGACGGCACCCCCGTACCCGTAGGGGGACCGCGGCTGCGCGCCCTGCTCACGTCCCTGGCCCTGCACGTCCCGCACACCGCCCCGGTCGACGCCCTCATCGACGACGTCTGGGCGGACGACCCGCCCGCCGACGCCCCGGCCGCCCTCCAGGCCCTCGTCGGCCGGCTGCGCCGCGCCCTCGGCAAGGACGCGATCACCTCGCAGGCGGGCGGCTACCGGCTCGCGGCGACCCGCGACGACATCGACCTGTACGTCTTCGAGCGGCTGGTCAGGGACGGCACGGCAGCCCTCGCCGCCGACGACCCGGAGACGGCCGCCGCCGCCCTGCGCGAGGCCCTCGCCCTGTGGCACGGACCGGCCCTCGCCGACCTCCCCGACCACACCGCGGCGACCCGGCCCGAGGCCCAGCGCCTGGAGGCCACCCGCGCGCGCGTGGCCGCGGATCTCCGCCTCGGCCGCGCCGCCGACCTCGTACCGGAGCTGCGGGAACTCACCGCTGCCCACCCGTACGACGAGCCGCTGCACGCCCTGCTCGTCCGCGCCCTGCGCGCGACGGGCCGGGGCGCCGACGCGCTCGCCGCGTACGAGGAGGCCCGCCGCACTCTCGCGGACGGCCTCGGCGCCGACCCCGGGCCCGAACTGGTCGCGCTGCACGCCGAGTTGCTGGCCGAACCGGCCGGGGGAGACGCACCCGTCACACCCGTCACACCCGCCCCACGCCACCCGGTCAGGACCGGCAATCTCCGTCCCCGTCTGAATTCCTTCGTCGGCCGGGAACCCGAACTCGACGCGATCCGTTCTGACTTGCGAGGAGCACGCCTGGTCACGCTCACGGGCCCGGGCGGCTCCGGCAAGACCCGCCTGGCAGAGGAGGCCGCCGTCCCGGCCGCCGGTGCCTGGCTGGTCGAGCTGGCGCCGCTCGAGGACCCGCGGGCGGTCCCGGGCGCCGTCGTCAGCGCACTGGACCTGCGGGAGACGACTCTGATCACGAGCGAGATGTCCGTCGCTCACCACGACGATCCGACCCGGCTCCTCATCGAGCACTGCGCCCAGCGCACCCTGCTCCTGATCCTTGACAACTGCGAGCATGTGATCGATGCGGCAGCCGAGCTGGCCGAGACACTCCTCACCCACTGCCCGGGCCTCACGATCCTCGCCACCAGCCGCGAACCCCTCGGCGTGCCGGGGGAGTCCGTCCGCCCCGTCGAGCCGCTGCCACCCGACCCGGCCCTCCGCCTCTTCACCGAGCGGGCCGCCACGGTGAGCCCCGGCTTCGACCCCGGCCAGGATCCACAGGCCATCGCCGAGATCTGCCGTCGCCTCGACGGGCTGCCGCTCGCCATCGAGCTGGCCGCCGCCCGCCTGCGGCTGCTCACGCCCCGCCAGATCGCGGACCGCCTCGACGACCGCTTCCGTCTCCTGACCAGCGGCAGCCGCACCGTGCTGCCCCGCCAGCAGACCCTGCGCGCGGTCGTCGACTGGTCCTGGGAGCTGCTCGACGAGCGCGAGCGCACCGTGCTGTGCGAGCTCTCCGTCTTCGCGGGCGGCTGGGACCTGGAGGCGGCCGAGGCGGTGTGCTCCCCGCGGGGCGCCGCCGACGTCGTCGGCTCCCTCGTGGACAAGTCCCTGCTCATCGCCACCCCGGCCGACCGCGGGGCGTCCGGCATGCGCTACCGGATGCTGGAGACCATCCACGAGTACGCCACCGAGCGAGCCGCGGAGACCCCAGGACTCCAGCGGGCCGCCGAGCGCCGCCACCTCGCCTACGTGCGCGCGCTGGTCGCCGAGGCCGACCCCAAGGTGCGCTCCGCCGAGCAACTCCCGTGGATCCAGCGCCTGGAGGCGGAGCTGGACAACATCCGCGCGGCCCTGCACCGCGTCACGTCCTCGCCCGACCTGGTCGACGAGGAGACGGCGATCGCCCTGGCGCTGCACATGGGCTGGTTCTGGTGGCTGCGCAACTACCGCGCCGAGGGCTCGGAGTGGGTCGAGGCCGTCGTCAAGCTGATGCCGGACCGCTCGGCACCGGAGGACCCGGACGACCCGCTGTACTGGCCGCGGATGAACCTGCGGCTGCTCGCCCTGTTCCTGATGTCCGAGTCGCACCCTCAGCAGGCCGTCACCAGTGACGAGGACCGCGCGTACGTGGACCGCGTGCGCGCCGCCTTCGCACCCCCGAACCGGATGGGCGCCCGCTTCCCGGGGATCATCTGGCCCTTCTCGCTGTTCCTCACCGAGGACGCGCGGGACGTGCGCGCCGCCCTGGACGCCGCGGTCGCCAACTGCCGTGAGTTCGGCGGGGACTGGGAGGTCGGCGTCACCCTCATGTTCCGTACGCACACGGCGGTCGACGCCCCGGGCCACATGCAGGGCGTGGACGAGGACCTCGCCGAGCTGCGGGAGATCAGCCGGCGGGTGGGCGACCGCTGGATGCGGGCCCAGGTGCTCAGCGCCGCGGGCGAGGCCGACATGGGGCGCGGCCGGTTCCAGGAGGCGAAGACCGAGTACGAGGAGGCGCTGCGGCTCGCCTATGAAGTGGGGGCGTACGCCGAGACGCCGTTCCTGATGGCGCGCCTCGCCGAGATCGCCTTCCGCGCGGGCGAGCGGGAGAACGCGCAGAAGATCCTCGACGCCGCCAGCCACGAGGCGGAGCAGTACGGGACCAAGGACAGCGAAGCCTTCGCCGCGCTGCTGCGGGCCCAACTCGCCCTGTCCGACGGCCAGGTGGCCCGCGCGCGCGAGCTGTGCGAGATCTCCCGCAGGGTCTCCCGCGAGGGCACACCGCCGCCGCAGTTCGTCGCGGCGCTGTACTTGGTCGACACGCGGGCCACGGCCGCCGAGTCGGGCCCGGAGGCCGGCCTGGAACTGCTCGCCGAAGCCCTGGCGGACGACCTGCTGGAGCGGTGCTCGGAGGTGGTCGCCGCGTCCCTGGTGGACGTGGGCGCCGAACTCCTGTCCCGGTGCGGCGACATGGCGGGTGCGACGCGGCTGCTCGCGTTCTCCGACGCGCTGCGCGGCGGGCGCCCGCGGCCGATGCCGGAGCACGAGGAGTGCGCCGCCGTCGAGGCCGGGGCGCGGGCCGCACTCGGCCCCGAGCGGTACGAGGCCGAGCGCACGGCGGGCGCGGCGCTCACCCGCCAACAGGTCGTGGCCGAACTCAGCCGCAGGTGAAGCGGGACTCCGCCCAGTCGGCGAGCGCCACCGAGCCGAACGGTGTGTGGGGTTCGACCACGAGCCGGATCGTCTTCGCCCCCGTGAGGTTCACGTGCACCGGCACCGCCGGGTCGTGCCCGTGGACCACCTGCGACCGCCAGGCCCGCGCCCCGTCGACGTAGACGGAGAACCGGACGGCGCCCAGGCCCAGCGTCATGTCGTCGACGCCGACGACCGCGTCGTACGCCGTGCAGCTGCGGTTCAGGTCGATCGTGACGGAGGACTCGGCGTGCACCGAGACCCCGTTCGCGTAGCTCTTGCCGGCGATCGACATGCCGTAGCGCTGCCACGCCCAGCTGCTCTCGCCGAGCCGCATCTCGGGCTTGGTGCCGTCGCCGAGGGCGCCGTACTCCAGCCGGTTCCACTGGTAGACGGCCGGGGGCGGCGGCGGGGGAGTCGGCTTCGGGGTCGGCGTGGGCGTGGGCTTGGGAGGCGTCGGCTTCGGCTTCGGGGGCGTCGGCTTGGGCGTGGGCTTCGGCGTCGGCTTCGGCGTCGGGGTCGGTGTCGGCGTCGGCTTCGGGGTGGGCTTCGGCGCCGGGGGCTCGGGCTGCGGCTTCGGCGGCTTCGGCGACGGCTTCTGGGGCACGATCGGCTGCGAGACCGGAGGCTTCTCCCGCTTCGCCTCCGGCTCGGGCCGCTTGCCGTCGCCGCCGGTGAGCGCGATCGCAAGCGCGGCGGCGGTCGCGGCCGCCACCACACCGGCGGCGATCCCGGCCTTCGCGGGCGCGCCGAGCCCCTCGGAGGCCGCGGCGCCACCGGCCGCACCGCCCGCCGCACCTGCGGCGCCACCGCCGATGAGCGCGGCCACCTTCGCGTACCCGGCGGCACCGAACCAGCCGATGACCGCGACCGGCACGACGCCCGGGATGCCGCTGGCGACTTCCTTGATCTGCCCGGCCGCGAGGCGGCACTTGGCGCACTCCTCCAGGTGCTTGCGCAGGCCGCGCTCGGCCCGCGTGCGCAGGCTGCCGCGCGCGTACGCGCCGAGCCGGTCCGCGTAGCGCGAGCACTCCTCGGACTCGGTCAGCGTGGCCGAGACGTGTGCCTGGAGGTAGGCCTCCTTGAGGCCCTCGCGGGCGCGCTTGGCGAGCACGCGCGTGCCGTTGGCGTCGAGCCCGAAGAGCGTGGCGACCTCGCTGGGCGACTCGTCCTCGACCTCGGTGTGCCACAGGACGGCCTGCCAGCGCTCGGGCAGCGAGCGGAAGGCCTGCATGGCCATCGACTGCTCGGCCTCGTGCATGGCGAGGACGTCGGCGCCGAGGTCGAGGGTGTCGTCGTCGGACACCTCGTTGGTCCGGGCGGCCTGCGCGGCGAACACCGCGAAGTCATCTACCAGATGTTCTCTTTTGGCCGACTTCGTCCACCCCGCGGCGACGCGGCGCACGGTCGTCAGCAGATAGGCGCGCACCGCGTGCTCGGGCCCGCTGCCGCCGCGCACGGCCTGGAGCATGCGGGCGAAGACCTCGGCGGTCAGATCGTCGGCGGTGTGCCCGTCCCGGCAGCAGGTGCGGGCGTAGCGGCGTACGGCGGCGGCGTGCCTGCGGTACAGCTCCTCGTACGCGGTGTCGTCGCCCCCGCGCATCCGCCCGATCAAGTCGGCGTCGGAGGAGGGCGGATCACCGGGGAGGCCTTCGCGCTGCGCCGGCACGGACGCCGCGGCCTCGGCCTGCGCCGCACCCGGGGCCCGCCCGGAGCCGCCCTGGCTCGGCACCTGCCGGTCAGCGGGTTCCCCGGCGCTCGCCCCGCCACCGTCGGACCGCTGCTCGTCCCGACCGTCAACGCTCATCGCCGAAAGCCCCCGACCCCACACTCTGACCCGACCACCGGGAAAGAGTGCCACACAGGTGGGGCGCAGAACGGATCCCTGCACGGCAACCACTCATCCGTGGAGACTTCCCGCACCCGAGCACTACGGTTCACTCATCCGGGGAAGGCTCAACGACCGTGCCCGGAAAGGAAGTTGACCGCGGACGGCACGATCCGGCCGTCCGCGGTCAGCTCACCTCACGTGCTATGCGGGCCGCGAGCGCAGCCCTTCGAGAAGGATGTCGAGCAGCCGCGAGGACGCCGCCTGCTGCTGTGCCGCGTCCGGCAGCGAGGGCGCCGCCGTCGCGATGACGAGCAGCACGTCCGAGACGGTCACATCCCCGCGCAGCTCACCGGCCTCCCGTGCGCGGTCCACGAGCCGCCCCACGACGTCGAGCAGCGCCGCCGCCCCCGCGTCGTCCGCGGGCACACCGTCCTCCATCGGCGACCGCTGCTCCACGAGCCGCAGATCGGGCCCGTCCACCGCGGCCCGCTGCTGCGGAACCCTGGTCTCGTCCCGCTCGGCGCCCTCGTCGGCGACGCCCACCCGAAGAACCTGCGGCGGCAGCAGCCGGCCGGCGCCCGAGGCGACCGAGGTCCGCAGGAAGCGCGAGAGCGCCGACCACGGCTCGTCCTCCTGGCCGAGCGCGGTGCGCGCCTGGTCGGTCAGCCGGGAGGTCTCCTCCTCGGCTATCCGTCGCACCAGTACGTCCTTGCTGGGGAAGCGCCGGTAGACCGTGCCCACACCGACGCGGGCGCGGCGCGCCACGTCCTCCATGGGTGCCCCGTACCCCAGCTCGCCGAAGACCTCGCGGGCCGCGCGCAGCACGTGCTCGAGATTGCGCTGTGCGTCCACGCGCAGGGGCGTGTTCCGCGAACTGTCGCCCGCTCCCCGCCCGTTGGCGCCTCCCGCGACGCCCGCGGGCGCGACGGAAGACGCTGAGGTCCAATGAGAGTCCTGAATGTGCATATGTGTTCCCCCGGTAATGACGTCTCCCCCCGGAGACACTCCCCGTCATTGTCAGCCGGAGCGTGAGGAACAGACAGCGATTTCCGGGCCCGTCCGGCGGGCCCGCCAGTGCATCCCCCGACACCCCGACAGCACACGAACATAGTTGAGCGGGAGTCAATTCAGAAGGGGCAGGTTCCGCACGGAGCGCCCCCCGAACGGAGTACGCGCCGTTTCCGCCCTGATTGCACCCCTGTCGTCCACCCCCGGTGCGCCCCCTGACCTGCGCACCTGCCTCCGGACCAGGCCGCTTTCCTGACCGGTGGGACACCTTCCGCTCCGTCACACAAATTGTCGGGGCTGTGGACAAACGCAAGGGGCCGATGCGTCATGGGAGGGTGAGCGAACCTGCGCGCATTCTCGTTGTCGGCGGTGGCTACGTCGGGATGTACACGGCCCTGCGCCTCCAGAAGAAGCTCAAACAGGAGCTCAGGAGCGGCGCGGTGGAGATCGTCGTGATCACGCCCGACCCGTATATGACGTATCAGCCGTTCCTGCCCGAGGCCGCCGCGGGCTCCATCTCGCCGCGCCATGTCGTGGTCCCGCTGCGCCGCGTCCTCGACCGGTGCCACGTCGTCGTCGGCGAGGTCGTCGCGATCGACCACGCGAAGCGCACGGCCACGTACACCACCCTCGCCAGCGACGAGGAGGGCACGGGGCCGGCCGCCCTCCCGTACGACGAACTGGTCCTGGCGCCCGGCTCGATCTCGCGCACCCTGCCGGTCCCCGGACTCGCCGACTTCGGCATCGGGTTCAAGACGGTCGAGGAGGCCGTCGGCCTGCGCAACCACGTCATCGAGCAGCTCGACATCGCGTCCTCCACCCGCGACCCGGCGATCCGCGACGCGGCGCTCACCTTCGTCTTCGTGGGCGGCGGGTACGCGGGCGTCGAGGCGCTCGGCGAGCTGGAGGACATGGCCCGCTACGCGGCGAAGTACTACCACAACGTGAAACCCGAGGACCTGAAGTGGATCCTCGTCGAGGCGTCCGACCGGATCCTCCCCGAAGTCGGCCCCGAGATGGGCCAGTACACGATCCGCGAACTGCGCGGCCGCAACATCGACGTACGCCTGGAGACCCGTCTCGAATCCTGCGAGAACCGGGTCGCGGTCCTCAGCGACGGTTCCCGCTTCCCCACGCGTACGGTCGTGTGGACGGCCGGCGTCAAACCGAGTCCGCTGCTCGCCGCCACGGACCTGCCGCTGAACGAACGCGGCCGCCTGAAGTGCACCGCCCAGCTCGCGGTGGACGGCGCACCGCACGCCTGGGGCGCCGGCGACGCGGCGGCCGTCCCCGACGTCACCGCGCCCGGCAAGGAATGCGCGCCCAACGCCCAGCACGCCGTACGCCAGACCAAGACCCTCGCCGACAACATCGCGGCGTCCCTGCGCGGGCAGCCGCTCACCGACTACGAGCACGCGTACGTCGGCTCGGTCGCCTCGCTCGGCCTCCACAAAGGCGTCGCACACGTCTACGGACGCAAGCTGAAGGGCTACCCTGCCTGGTTCATGCACCGCGTCTACCACCTCAGCCGGGTGCCCACCGTCAACCGGAAGGCCCGCGTCCTGACCGAATGGACCCTCTCAGGACTCTTCAAGCGGGAGATCGTCTCGCTGGGTTCCCTGGAGCAGCCGCGCGCCGAGTTCGAACTCGCGGCCGGTGGCGTCCCTCCTGAGGACCCTTCCGCACCGCCGTCCGGCAGCCCGAAAGGGTCGCCCTGACCGCCCTGTTGACGCCATCGGAGGCGTCCGGCCCCCCGGAACGCGGAACTCCCGCTCACGGACCGGCGTCTGATGTTTGTCAGTACGGTCGGCCAGACTGGTCCACGACCCTGGGCGGGCTCCTCGCCCGCCCTCGACCCCACGAGGCTTGTCCCACAGTGAACTTCACGCGCTGGAGCGCCCGGCTCCCCGGAACGCAGCGCCGCGCCGCGGCGCGGGCCGACCACGGCGTACCCCAGCGAGGCGACGGCGCGGTCCCCGCGGCCCGCGCCGAGCAACTGCTGCCCGACGACCCCTCCGAGGACGGCGGTGTCGTCGTCGACGAACTCCCCGTGCGCGAGGTGCTCGACCGCATCCCGGCCCTGGTCGCCGTCGTGCAGGGCCCCGAGCACCGCGTCGCGTACGTCAACGACGCGTACGCCGCGGCCTTCGGCGACCGCCCCACCGGCGAGCCCGCCCGCGACGCCCTGCCCGAACTCGGCGACCTGAGCCTGCTGCCCCTCCTCGACCAGGTGCTGCGCAGCGCGAAGCCCCGTACGGTCAAGTCCCGCAAGGCCCCCGGCGGCCGCTCGTACACGGTGACCTGCACGCCCCTGGAGACCGCCGAGGGTCCGGGAGTCCTGATCTTCGCGGCCGACGTCACCGACCACGCGGAGGCCGTCGAACGGCTGCGCACCAGCGAGCGCGAACAGCGCGAGACCGCCGTCACGCTCCAACGCTCGCTCCTGCCACAGGAGTTGGAGGAGCCCGACGACCTGCGCATCGCCGCCACCTACCAGCCCGGCGGCACCGAGGCAGCGGTCGGCGGCGACTGGTACGACGTCATCACCCTCGGCGGCGGCCGCACGGCCCTCGTCATCGGCGACGTCATGGGCAGAGGCGTGCGCGCGGCCGCCGTCATGGGCCAGCTGCGCACGGCCGTCCGTGCCTACGCGCGTCTGGACCTGCCTCCGCACGAGGTACTCCAGCTCCTGGACGGCCTGGCTACGGAGATCGACCCGCACCAGATCGCCACCTGCGTCTACGCCGTCCACGACCCGAACGAGGGCCGCCTCGTCTACGCGTCCGCGGGCCACCTCCCCATCCTCGTACGCGACGAGAACGGCACGATCCACCGCGCCGAGGAACCCACCGGCCCGCCGCTCGGCACCGGCGGCTGGCTGCACACGTCGGGCTCCGTGCCGCTCGGCCCGGGATCGACCGCCGTCATGTACACCGACGGCCTGGTGGAGCGCAGGGACGAGGACATCGACGAGGGCGTGGCCTCGCTCGAACGCGCGCTGGCCGGCGCGACCGGCACGCCCCAGGTCGTCTGCGACCGCCTGATCCGCGCGCTCGGCGTCACCGCCGACCACGACGACGACGTGGCGGTCCTCGTCCTCCAGCACCCGGCCCGCAAGGGCCCCGACGGCGACCTGTTCCGCAACGCCGCGCTCGAACTCCTCGGCGGCGTCGAGGCCGCCCCGCGCGCCCGCGCCTTCGCCTCCGGAGTCCTCTCCAGCTGGCGCTTCACCCCGGAACTGCACGACCTCGGAGTCCTGGCCGCCAGCGAACTGGTCGCCAACTCCCTCCAGCACGGCACCCCGCCCATGCGCCTGCGCCTGCGCCGCACGGACCGCCGCCTGATCATCGAGGTCACCGACGGCGACGACCACCTGCCGCGGCGCCGCAGAGCGGACCCGGCGGACGAGACCGGCCGGGGCATCGCGATCATCGCCACGATCACCTCGAACTGGGGCTCGCGGCGCACCCCGGGCGGCGGCAAGGCGGTGTGGTGCGAGTTCGTTCTGCCGCGCGTCGCGCACTGAAGGTCTTCCGCGCGCACCCCGGCGGTGCTATCAGCTCCGTATGACCGATACGAGCGACGCCTCAGCAGCAGGCTTCCACCTCACCGGCAACGCCCCCGAGCGCTACGAGCGGTACGTCGCCCCGATCATGGCGCCGTTCGTCACGGCCCTCGTCGACAGCGCGGACCTCGGCCCCGGCGCCACCGTCCTCGACCTGGCCTGCGGCACCGGCTTCACCGCCCGCCTCGCCGCGGCCCGGGTCGGCCCCACCGGCCGGGTGCACGGCGCGGACGTCAACCCGGCGATGCTCGCGGTCGCCCTCGCGCACCGCCCGCACCTCTACCCCGACATCGAGTTCACCGAGGCCCCCGCCGAACACCTCCCGTACGACGACGAAATGTTCGACGCGGTCCTGTGCCAGCAGGGCGTCCAGTTCTTCCCGGACCTCGCGACGGCGCTCACGGAAACGGCCCGGGTCACCCGCCGCGGCGGCCGGTTCGCCGCCACGACCTGGACACACCCGGACCGCTCGCCCTACTTCACCGCCCAGCACGAGGCGATCGCCCGGTACGCGGGCCAGAACGCCGCCGGCGACTTCACCGCGGCGTTCCGCTGCACGGGCGACGTCGTGGCACAGGCCCTCCACAAGGCGGGCTTCCACGACGTGACGTCCCACGTCCTCACCCTCGACGTGATCCTGCCCCCGCTCGCCGACTTCGCCGCGGGCCACCTCTCGGCGCTGCCGTGGGGCCGGGAGATCGCCGAGGTGCACGGCGAGCAGGCCCTGCGGGAAACGGGCCGCACCCTCGCCGCCCGCTTCGCGGACCGCACGTCCCCCGACGGCACGGTGACGCTCCCCTTCACGGCGACGCTCACGACAGCGACCCGCTGACGCGCCCTTACGCCTCCGCGGCGGCCGGCTCCGGCACGCTCTGCCGCACGATCCGGCTCCCCGCGAGGGACGGCTGGTTCTGTACGGGGGTGAGCCGCTTCCCGAGCCGCACCGCGAGGACCGTGATCCCCAGCGAGAACAGCACGAAGGTCACGATGTACGGGCCGTGCAGCGCGGCCCCCATCGGCCCGCCCACGGCAGGCCCCACGGCCAACGCGAGCTGCTTCACCAGCGCGAAGGCCGAGTTGTACGACCCGACCATCCCGGCCGGCGCGAGATCGGCGACCAGCGGCGCGACGGTCGGCGACAGCATCGCCTCTCCGAGCCCGAAGAGCGCGTACGTGGAGATGAACGCGGCGGTGGCCATGGCCTGGCTGCCGCCCCCGAGCCCCGCGTACCCGGCCGCGATCCAGGCGACGGCCCAGATCAGCCCCACCGAGGCGATGACCCGCGACCGCTTCCGGCGCTCGACGAACTTGAGCACGGCGAACTGCGCGACGACGATCATCGCCGTGTTGGCGGCGAGCGCGATGCCCAGCGTGGACGGGGAGATCCCGGCGGCCTCGACGCCGTAGGCGCTCAGCCCCGACTCGAACTGCCCGTAGCAGGCGAAGAAGAGCACGAAGCCCAGCCCGCACAGCTGCACCATCGCCCGGTGCCCGAGCAGCGTCCGCAGTCCGCCACCGCCCTGCCCCTTCGGCACGGCGTCCCCGATACCCGGCGCCTGCGGCATCCGCACGGTCAGCACGACACCGGCGAGCACCAGGAACATCACGGCCTCGATGCCGAAGAGCAGCAGGAAGCTGTCCGGCCGCGTCTCGTCCACGATCTGGCCGCCGATGAGACCGCCGATGCCGAGGCCGAGGTTCTGCAGGAAGAACTGCATGGCGAACGACCGCGTCCGCGTCTCGGGCGCGGAGCACCACACGATCATCGTCGCGAGCGCGGGCTGCAACACGGCGGTACCCGCACCCAGCACGGCGGCCGCGGCGATCGCGGTCGGCTCACTGCTCGCGAGCCCGAGGCTGATCGCACCGACGGACGCCACGACCGACGCCGCCACGAGTACGGGCAGGGGACCGCGCCGGTCGATGGCGCGACCGGTGAAGGGCAGGACGACGAGGGCGGCCATGGCGAACGCGGCCAGCACGATGCCGGCCGCACCGGCTCCCAGATCCCGCACCTCTGCCACGTACACATAGAGGAACGGAACCGTGAAGCCGATACCGAACGCGCTCAGCGCGCTGCCTACCTGGATCCGGCGCATCGCAGCGCCCATCGCCCTGGTCACTTTCACCTGCCCTTTCGCAGTGTTGCCGTCTTCACCCGTTAGACCTGAAGACTTCGAAGCTAAAGTTAGAAGCTAAACAATACACAGAGAAGGACTTCAACGCCAACCACACCCGTGCCATACTTCCCGCCATGGCGGACACCCCCGGCGGGCCGACAGCCGAGCCGACCCTCGAAGAGCAGATCGCCGCGTACCAGCGCGAGTTCCAGGACCTCGACCCCCAGGTCGAGCAGATCGTCTCGGCGCTCGGCAGACTCAACCGCCGCATGAACGTGGCGTACGGGCGGCAGACGTCGGAGATCGGCATCAGCAACGCCGAGTGGGAGGTCCTCAAGGCCCTCGTCCTCTCCGGCGCCCCCTACCGGATGGGCCCCGGCGACCTGGCGAAGCGCCTCGGCCTGACCCCCGCCGCGATGACCCACCGCATCGACCGCATGGTCCAGGAGGGCCTGGTCACGCGGGACCGCGACGAGAACAACCGCGTACGCGTCATCGTCGAGCTCACCGCGGAGGGCCGCGAGAAGTGGCTGGCGGCGATGCGCCTGGCCTCGGTCTTCGAGGAGGACCTCCTCCAGGACCTCACCCCCGCGGAGCGCGGCGCCCTCGGCGAGGTCCTCACCCGCCTCCTGCGCCGCGTCGAGGACGCCCAGCCGGATGCCGGCGGCCGCCTCAACGACCTCGACTGAGATCCACGGAGGTGGGGGTTGACGCGCCCCCGCCCGGTCTGTAAAGTTCTTCGGGTTGCCGCGGAGCCGTAACGGTTCTGCGACAGCACCTCCCGCCGCTGAAGCGGCACCCAAAACACCAGCACGATCTCCCTCCGGGATTGTTTTCGGCGTGCCCGAATTCAATTTCGACCCCGATTAGGTTCGGGGCGGGGAATCCGCTAATGTTCTGGACGTCGGAACGGCCCAACAGCCGCAAAGACAAGCCCGGTTGACTGGGAATCAGGCCCGAAAGGATCTGATAGAGTCAACACCGCCGGAAGGCCGAAAAGCCGGAAAGCACCGAGGAAATCGGATCGGAAAGATCTGATAGAGTCGGAAACGCAAGACCGAAGGGAAGCGCCCGGAGGAAAGCCCGAGAGGGTGAGTACAAAGGA
>NZ_JBFAVD010000002.1:0-150444 GCF_040679615.1 Streptomyces sp. NPDC052225
CATTCACCGCTGCGCTCAACCACCATCGCAACGGACCACCACTCCACCACGACTCCCCCGTCCTCCCCACCCCACCACGCAGGCACCCGTTGACCCCTGTGCCTGGCCCCGCCCCCGTTCCCGGCGATCTGCGAACTCCTGACTGCCACGAGCGCCGCCCCTGCAACGAGCTGTTTCGGCGGGCGGCATGACTCGGAGCGGTCGACCCCGACAGTGCCTGTGCATCCACAACCTTCCCGCGCAGAAGGCGTCTGGCACGGCTCGGGCGAGACCTCTGCGGGAGTGGCGAGGGGGACAGAAGCAGCCGTGCCCCGCTCAGCATTTCAGACCGATGATCCCCCACCCGCGCACTGCGGCTTCGGTGACCACCTCTCCCCACTGAACAACGAGTGCAGCAAACGCCGAGAAGTCATCGTTTGGCCCCGTCGGCGGCTGTGCAGCATGCCGCTCGAATGGTTCGCGCAGAGAGAGCAGGTCCGGCTCGACCTGGGTCCAGAAGCGACGAAGGGTGATCACGTCCTCGGGCAAGAGCCATCGCATGGCCTGGGGGCACCAATGGTTGTCCCGGTCGGTTACGGCCGGGGTGAAGGGAGGTTCCACGAACGCCCAGTTGTACTCGCCCCAGAACAGTGGGGCACTGAACTCGTCAAGCGCCACTCGCAGTTGAGGTGGCGCAGAAGGCCGCATTTCTTCCCACTTTTCACCGCCCCAGAAGTGTGGCTTGTACGAGGTCAGCGTGTTGGGAAACTCATAACGTCCGTACCAGGGACGACTGCTGGCATCGGGCCATGTCCATCCCTCTGCAACATTCCACTCCTCGGGATCGTCAGGCCCGAACGCAGCAGCTGCCACCAGCTCGGCTCGCAACTCGACCGGGACGGCCTCCAGATAGGCGCAGTCGACGATCAGGAGTTCGATGCACAGTCCCATGCGGCGAGCGTAGACCAGCTCGTCCGCAAGCAGCTCCCCCGCCGAGTCCCGCCAGCGGGAGGACGGCCGCCCCATCAAAGTTCGGCAGCCCGAGGCACCGCGCAAGCCCCCAGAAACCCAGGGCTGGTACCGACTACGACTATACGGACGTGGGCTAGCAGAAGGCGCGCACCATACCGGCCGTGACTGCTGGACCATTGAGGACGTTTCCTCTACAGAGGAAACGTCGGAGATCGCCACCCCGTCCCATTGGAGCTGGGGTTCGGCTCCGGCCAGACCTGCAGGCCGATGCTGTGGTGGCCGCCCAGGATGCGTCCCTGGACGTCTGCCGGGAAGACCCCGTACACCGGCGGTTCACCAAGTGAAGCCGGGCCCTACCCGTTGGTGAAGACCTCTTCGTTCGTCTCGACGAGGTGCTCGTCCAGGGGCAGGTCCGGGAAGTATCCAATTCGGCCACTCCCTCGTCAGGAGGTAGAGGCGGAACTGGGTGCCCGGGCCGGGTGGCTCTCCCATTCGGGGCCGCGGCCTTCGTTGATCAGGACAGGCCAGTTCTCGGGCTTCCGGCCGGGGATGGACAGCACAGCAGATAGAGGACTTCACCGCCCTCGTCCTCGGAGGCCCAGGGAATAAGCCGGGCGCCTTCCTAGTCCAGCTCCATCGGACAGGGCTCGCCGCGCTCCCAGAGTTGCTGCAGCGATTCGCGGCACTGTACGTCCATCGAGATGAGGTCGTAGCGCGGGCGCGGGCAGCCGGGTTCCAGCAGCCCCACGCTGTCGTCGAAGAGGCCGCTTCCGTAGGTGTCGACGAGTTCCTTGTAGTCCTGCGGCAGTTCGGCGCCCAACTGCTCCTCCACCGCCGCCCAGCCCCTGGGCGTCGCCTGCGGCGGCGGCAGGAGTCCGGTCAGGCGGGCCAGGGAGGGGTTCATCAGATCAGCCGATGTCCCACGATGCCAGGCTCGTATCGCAGTGCAAGCAGCGGAACAGGTAGGCGGTCGGCTCGCCGGTGCGGTCCAGCCTTCGCAAGAACTCCTCAGTATCCGTCGGCGACCAGCCGTAACGCCGGTGATCTTCACGGAGCATGGCGAGGGCTTCTGGGTGGGCCTCGAGCTCGTGATACCCGGCAGGGCCGAGAAAGGCCGCGCCGTCGCCACAGTGGTACAGCCAGGACTCTTGTTGCCAACCCGCAAAGCCGGGAGTGCGTCGGGTGACTTCTTCGACGACCGACAGAGGCACGTCGTCGGGGACGTCAACAGCATCACTGAACATCGCAGCCATGTCGGAGTCCCCATCGCCTCCGCCTGAGACGCTCAGGGCCTGTGACGCTGCCCCGGACTGAATGCAGTGGAGGCAGAGGGAATCAGGTTGCCGACCGTAGACAGGTCCTAGATAGCGGATCTGTCGATCCATGCCACAGACACTGCAGACATGGTCCGTGCGCAACGCGGACCCGGAGGCCAGCGGATCGGGGTGGTATCGAAAGGTCGGCTCTGCCACGGGACCATCATCCCAACCAGAAGCGGGCACCGCGAAGCTGGGATCCGTTTACCGCAGGCCGCGTTGCAGCACCCGTTCACGCGAAGATCAGAGGTTGAACGGCAAGCTGAGTAGCTCTTTTTGAACCTCGACTGTCAGGCAGCGCAGTTCAGCGAGCGGCAGTTCCGCCGGAACCGTCGAGGGATGCGTCACGGGTGTGGCCCTCGGCGTGCAGCGTGCAAGGCCTCATCCCGGCCGAGTACCGGATCCATCTGCCCACCACCAACCCGAATGAGTCCACGTTCACCACCGCCAAGCTCCGCACCAAGGTCACCCGCGGCGCCGGCTGTCTCGCCGCCGGGCTCGCGACGGTGTTCAAGCTCGAGGACTCCGCCCAGGCCCGCTGGCGGGCGGTCACCGGCGCACATCAACCGGCCCGGGGCCTGTTCACCCAGGTCCACCCGCATCTGGAACGGGTCTTGGGCCCGCGGATGCAGCACCCGCTGTCCTGACCCTGCTGCAACGCTTCGCATCCCCCGCCGAGATCTGTCTGGCCGGACGCCCAGGCCCACCCGCCTGACGAAGCCCAAGGCGCCACGGATGG
Organism: Streptomyces sp. NPDC052225; assembly: GCF_040679615.1. Lineage (NCBI taxonomy): Bacteria > Bacillati > Actinomycetota > Actinomycetes > Kitasatosporales > Streptomycetaceae > Streptomyces > Streptomyces sp. NPDC052225. Next base: position 3,007 of record NZ_JBFAVD010000002.1, read on the forward strand.
CGGCCCGTCTGACAGACGGGATCTTCACCGCGCTCGACGAGCGGACCGTCACCGTGCTCGCCGTGCGGGCGCATTCCGCCGAGTTGTGGGACGCGCGGACGCGGGCGCTGGAAAAGCTGCTGGCCGGCGTGGACCACCGGGTGCTGCGACCGGTCGGACTGCAGGCGCAGCTGTTCACGCTCGCGCTGCCCCGCAGCGTGCGGCCCCGGGCGGTGCGCGAGTTCCCCCGGCATCAGGTCGCAGAAGACTGGGCGATGTCGGGTGCGTTCACCCGCAGCGAGGTCGGCGACCCCAACGGCACCTGGCTGGGCACCAATCCGGATCGCGGCACCACCCGCCCCGTCATGGTCCCTGTGGCGGATACGCCCACGCGCAATGCCTCCGCGACGCTCGCCGTCGTCGGTGACCTGGGCGGTGGCAAGAGCGTGCTGCAAAAGACCGTGCAGAGTGCGGTGGTCGACCGGGGTGCGGCGGGCCATCTGTATCGACCGCACCCCGGTGCGCGAGTGGGCCCGCTTCGCCCGCGCGCGGCGCCGGGCCGCTGCCGGGCCATCGAAGCCGCACAGGCGGAGCTAGCGCTCCAGCACGCTCACCCCGACGTGCTCGTGCGTACTCCGCCCCGGACACAGACGCCCACCTCCTGAAACCTCATGCGTCACACGCGTATCGACGTCGGCGTTTTGGCCACCCGCCGAACCGGGCCGAGCCCGCCCTCCCTTCAGCCCGTCCGCTCGAACGCGCGTGACTTCGCGGATTCGCCTCCGTCTCAAACACGCGTGTTCGAAAGAGGCGGCACCGTCGTTGACCCGGACATCGTGATGCCGAACCCCAACGACCGTACGAAGGAGCGCAGTTGACCACGACCGGCACCCCCACCTCGCGCGCACAGACACCCCCGCCGCCGCCCCCGGCAGAGATCCGGTTCAACGGCGAGTACTCGATCAACCCGCTGGGCAACGTCTCGTTCTCGCACCTGTGCGCCCGGCTGCCGTCGGTACTGCGCCGCATCGGCCGGATGGCCTGGCAGCTCGACCGCACGGCCGTGCTCCTCCTCATCACCTGCCAGCTCGTGACCGGCGCCGCCGCTGCCGTGGGCCTGACCGCTACCGCGCGCGCCATGCAGCACATCCTCGGCGCAGGCGCCGTCGACGACCGCCTGCGCCAGGCGCTGCCCGCGCTCCTCGTCGTAGCCGGCACCGCCGGGCTCGGAAGGACCTCCAGCGCGGTCGCCTCGTACGCGGACCGCAGGCTCACCCCGCTGCTGACCACCCACGCCGACAGCGCGCTCGTGGAAGCCGTCTGCCGAGTCGAGGCAGCCGCCTACGCCCAGGACGGCTTCGCCGACCGGCAAGAAGCCGCAGAAATGGGCGTCGTACGTACCCACGTGATGGTGAACGACGCCCAAAGGTTCGTCGCCGCACTCATCAGAATGCTCGCGGCGAGCAGCGTCCTGGCCGTGCTGCACTGGCTCATGCTGCCCCTGCTGCTCCTGGCCGTACTGCCTGCCGGGGCGGGCGCAGTACTCACCGCGCGGGTCGACTACGAGATGCACTACGCGAACGTCTCCGACCGCAACGTGCGGCACATGATGCGCTGGTGGGCCACCACCCCCAAGCACGGCGACGAGGTCCGCGCGAACGGCATGACCGGCTACCTGCTGTTCTGGTACCGGTCCTTGTCCCAGCGGATCGACCGCCGCCTCCTCGCCAGTGCGCCGCGCACCCTGCGCATCGTCCTGCTCTCCGCTGCGACCGGCGGCTTCTTCCTGCTGCTGACCTGGGCAGCCCTGGCCTGGCTCGCCACCACCGGCAGGATCGAACTGGCCGTCGCGGCGACCGCGGTCGTTGCCGTGCAGACCACGCTGGCCGCCCTGTCCCAGGTCGTCCTCAACGGGGCCGCCCTTTTCCATACGAGCCTGTACCTCACCGACATGCAGCACTTCCTCGACGAGGCCGGCGAACGAGCCCCGCAGCGCGGCGAGTTGGCCGCACCCGCCACCGTCGAAGAGATCCGGATCGACAACGCCGTCTACCAGTACCCCGGCAAGACGAAGCCGGCCGTCGACGGTGTTTCCCTGTCCATGCGCCGCGGAGAGATCCTCGCGATCGTGGGCGAGAACGGCAGCGGCAAGTCCACCCTCCTGCGCCTGATTACCGGCATCTACCTCGCCGACAAGGGACGCATCCTGTGGAACGGCTCGGACCTCGCCCACCTCGACCAGAACACAGTCTGGGCCCGCACCGGACTCGTGCCACAACTCTTCGCCCAATGGCCCCTTCGGGTGCGCGAAAACGTGAACCTGGGCCAGCCCCGAACCTACGACGACGCCCAGGTCTGGGAGGCGATCGACGCCGTCGGAATGCGCGAGGCGGTCGATGCACTGCCCGACAGCATCGACACCCTGCTCGCTCGGGAGGTATTCGGCGGCGCTGAACTCTCGGGAGGTCAGTGGCAGCGTCTAGCGTGCTCGCGCGCGATCTACAGGCGCCCCGAACTCCTCATTCTGGATGAACCCACCTCGCAGATGGACGCCCGAGGCGAGCATCAGATCTTCGAGAAGATCAAGAGTGGCGCCTCGGACCGCATCACGATCGTGGTCACGCACCAACTGGAGAACACAAAGATCGCCGACCGCGTCGTCGTGATGGAACACGGCCGCATCATCGAAACCGGCCGGTACGACGACCTAGCCCACTCCGGAGGGCTCTTCTGCGACCTTCTCACCCTGGCGAAAGACCGTTCCCGATAGCCGGCAGGCGCAACGCCCGCAAGTACGGCGCTCTCCCCCGATCCTCGTCCTGGACAAGCCCGCCTCCCCGACAAGTACCCGCGACGGCGGAGCGCATCGGCCAGCAGGACACGCACGACGAACTAGCCCACCACCTAGGCGACTTCGCCTCACGCACCGCCCTGACACACGACCGCTGACCTGCACTTCCCCCCTCCAGCAGAATCGAGACGCACATGACCGACACCAGGCAGACCATCACCGACCTCACCCACCGCCTGGACGCCCACTCCTCGCTCCCGCGCGACACACGCATCCCCTACCAACTCCTCAAAATCCAAGAGGAGGCCGGCGAAGTCGCCAAGGCCGCAATCGGCCTGGCCGGGGAAAACCCAAGGAAGGGGGTCACTCATACTCAACGGGACCTTGAAGCGAAGGTCTGCGACGTCATCGTGACCGCCATGGTCGCCCTGACGCGCCTGTCCCCTGACGCTGAAGCCATCTTTGCCCACCGCACTCAGCACATCACAGACCGCGATCCGGACCCGAACCCCCCAGTGACATCCGCCATGCAACACCCCGAGCCAACAGCCCCCGACACGTCAGCCACAGACAAACACACCTGACCTCCTCACGAAGACGTCCCACGCGCCTACCGGCGTGCGATCCGGACCACCGCGTAGGTGATGCCGAGGATGATGTCGACCACAGCCCACAGGAGGATGACAAGGCCGACGCCGATCGCGGTTCCTGCGTCGGAGGCATCGTTGCAGGTTTCCGCATCCAGAGATCCACAGTCGCCAGGCGAGCCCGAGGCCGCACTGGCGCCCGTGATGACCCAGACCAGAAAGAGCACCTGGATCGCGAGAAATATCCACATGAAAACACGTCGTCGCTTCTTCGGCGGAGGATGACCCCAGGGGCCGGCAGGCTGCGTGCCGACCATCGGCTGGTGCGGAGGAGTGCTCGGTGCGTTTCGAGGAAGGCGGGGCGACCACTGTGCGCCCGTCTCCTGCTCATGCTGGTTCATGATCCTGAACCTTTGGGGCGACGTGTGCGAAGACCGGGCCCCGACGCTTCGGGGCGTCCCCAGTGATGAAGGCGAACAATGCATTGGAGCATTCACCTAAACCAACTGTAGTCCGTTCTGACCCGGCCGCTTCTGCAGTTCCTCTTGCAAACGTTGAATGGGCACGATCTGACGGCTGCGCCACGCACATCGTTCGCGGCGAGTGTGGCCGTAGCCTGATGTTGCTGGCATCGGGCTGCTCTCCGCCCGAGCTTGCGCTGGTTGCGATCGGCAAGGCGCGGCCGGTGATGTGCGGGCGTTGCTGCACCCTTGCTCGGACAGCGATGGCATCCGGATCTCGCCCAGGCGACAGCCAGCGGCGAGGCAAGGGGGCCGCAGCACAATGTGCTGAGCCAGTTCGCCCTTGGTGGCGAACTCGCGCTCGTCGGGGACCCTTGCTGTGCCGCAGCGTTCCCGGCCCTCCGTCCGTGACTTTGGGAGTTAGAGCTCGCGGTCGACAGAGCCCAACCACGGGCTGAGGCGTAGGCAGCGAAGACGCCGATCTGGGCGAGGCTGATAACTCGGATGTCTGCACTGCCACACCGCACCCAGAACACTTCTTAAGTCTTCATGATTCTGGTGTGCAGCAGCAGCATCGCGGCGTTCCCCGCCCCCGATCCGAGGTGGTGCCGACAAGCGCGGAGCACGGGTCGGGCCGGCGGACGGCGCTGATTCCCCGGAGCCCATGGCGTCTCGCGTCAGGGACACTGACTGAGCGCGTGGCTCGGCTCGGATCGTGGACGGGGAATCCGCTGATGTTGGTCCGGGGTGACATCGTTCCTGCATGACATATGCAGCTGATGGCGGCGCGGAGGGAAGCGTCGAACACGCGGTCATCGCACGGTACAAACTGACGGGCGACGGGTTCGGCGAACCGGGCGATCGGGCGGCTGTCCGCGCGGCCCAAAACCTATTGGCCGAGGCGATCGAACGAGTCGATGTCGGTGAGTTCGACGGGAACGAGTTCGGAGACGGCGAGGCGGCACTCTTCGCCTACGGCCCTGATGCCGACGCGCTCTTCGCCGTCATGGCACCTGTCCTGCGTGACCTGCCGTTCCGCCCGGCGAATGTGGTCTTGCGCTACGGACCCGCATCGGATCCCTCTGCTTCCGAACGGCGCGTGGAGCTGTAGCGAGAGCCGGCGTCAGGCGGCCAGGGCCGGGCGCTCGGTCCAGACACGGATCGGAGATTCGGGGGCGAAGTTGGACTCCGGCTCTGCATGGCTGTCCCGCCAGCGGGCCAGAACGGATGGTGCGGAGATCACTTACCCGTGCCGGTCACTCGGCCTCGTAGTGGGAGGTCCACGACGGCCAGGACTCTGCATCCAGGAGCGCAGCGTGGACGAGAGCAGCAGGTGGCGGCGTACACCTCGAAGTGCCCAGGCAGGTACGCGCGAACAGCTCATCGCGTCGCACGCTGGGCCAGGCCCGCCGTCCTACCGCTTCGGCGGCACGGCCCGCGCGGGAAGGTCGAATACGCGGGCGAGGGCGGCTGTGACGGGAGCGCAGTGGCCAGGCAGGTACCTGGAGGCCCAGTCGGTTGCCAGCGCGAGGAAGTCGGCCAGGTCGCGCTCGGCACCGGCGACCAGGTTACGGAGGTCGGTGATGGGCAGCTCGACCACCGGACTGTCGCTCTGGTCGGCGTTGACGGTGAGCCGGACGGCGTCGCCGAAGCGCTCCGCAACCGGTGACAAGGGGTCGTGGCCGAATCCGAGCAGACTGCCTCCGTCAACGAAATGGTGCCAGGCGCGCCAGTCTTCCAGTCCATCGCAGCAGCCAGGCAGGAAGGTGACGCCTGTGGAGGTGTCGGTGACCCGCAGGCCGCCGGCTGCGAAGAGTTTGTCGAAGGTCAGCAGTCCGTGAAGGAACGAGTCAAGTGCGTCGGCCGGACGAGGCGGGCGGTCGCCGTTGGGGACGACGTCATTGCAGCTGGCGATGCGCATCACCGCCGTCCCGACCTCAGCGGGTGAGAGCTCGCCGCTGAGTGGCAGGAAGCCGAACGCCTTGACCTCTGCGACCGGCCAGAGGTCGAAGCCGTCAGGTCTGTATATCTCCGGGACAGGCTGCATCACGATCACCCGGCGAAGTCTTCCTCATCCCCGGCCAGTATCGCCTTTCGATTGCACCGAGCACCCTCATCTCGACTCACGAAGCTGAGCACCTTGGTTGTACCGCCCTGAGCAGAAAGGGGTACTCGGATATGCGTCGATAGCATCATGGACATGTCCGAGGTGTGGATCAGCTTCAATGCGTGCGATCGGCGTAGGTACTGGTGGCGGAACGTTATTGGGACGTTGGTCCTCGTGGGAGTGGTGGCGGCGATGGCCTTGACCACGCATGAGCCGGGCACATGGTGGTGGGTCGGCGGCCTGGGGGCCTTCGTTGTGGGAATGTTCGTCAGTACGGTCAACTTGATCTATGGCAGGTCCTTGCTGACCGAGCGGGGGCTGGAGTTCCGAACGTTCGTCAGCAGACGAGCCATCCCCTGGAGCGAGGTCGCCGCCATCGAGACGCGGCAGCGCGTGAGCCGGAGCGGGATCTGGAGCGACCTTCGGGTCGTCAGGGTCCGTGGGCGTTCGCTCGGGATGCCAGGGACGGTCACCAACCGGATGACGGATATCGAGCTTGACCAGAAGCAGACAACCATTCGGGAGTACTGGTTCCGCGCGATCAGCCGCTGACGGGGCTCCTGCCGCGAGAGGTTCGGCCGTGGCGAGGAAGGCGCCAGTCCCGCCGAAGGGCTGTTCGTACCGAAAGGCACTGCACGGTCCGCCCAGTACACGCCCGGCGGGCCCTTCAGATTAGGACATCAGGCGCCCTTGACGGACCTCGCCGACTCTCGTCATGGCCAAGCGAGCCGTCCTGGAAACCCACCGACCGCCGCACCTACATGCGACACCGAAAGTCGGTTCTGGCACGGATCTTGGGGAGTGGTCGCGGAGGGTGACGGTGTCGTTCGATTGAGGGCGAGGGTCCGGGGCCCGTCAGCGTTCTCGCATTCTGGTCCACCACCAACCGAACACCGCCAGCTCAATATTGTTGGGGTCGGGCAGGGTGCAGCGCTCGAATTCCTCATCGATGCATGCGATCAGTCGGCCCAAGTCCCTTTGCGCTCCGGGAGGAAGGCGCCGCATCGCCCACTCGAGGTCATCACGGGCATCTCCCACCCCGGGCGATTCGAACTCGGAGGCGTCCAGGTAGCGTCCCGGCTGGTTAAAACCTCGCTCGAAACACGAGAGCGCGTTGGCGACCGCGTTGGGCCACATCTCCTGATCTTCAACCCGGCGGATCGCTGCACGAGTCCGCGCGGAGATACCGCGGACTCTCAGGACCGAACATTGCCGTCGTGGCCGCCACCGCTCTGCGCGGACGGCCTTGGGACGCCTACGCGGCATCGCCCTTTCGAATCAACATGAGGCCATCCTGGCACGGCTGGGCGGCTGCTCGCGCAGTGTTATTGGAGCAGGATCATCTTGCGGAGGAGTTCAAATCCGGCTCGGCCGTAGAGCTGACGCTTGATCTTCTTGATGCGGTTGATCGCTCCCTCGATGCTGCCGGAGCTCCAGTCGAGAGTGAGGCCGGCGGTCACGGCGTCGAGGTCTCGGCGCAGGTGGAGTGCGAAGCCGATGAGGCCGGGCAGCTGGCTGGCATCGACGGCGTCGATCCAGGTGGGGAGTGTGGAGCCGAGGCGGCTGGTGAGCATCTCGCCGAAGTCGCGGACGTGTCCGGCTGCTGCGTCCAGTTCGGGACAGCGGGTCAGGAGGTCCTTGAGGCCGGCGCGGTCTTCCTCGGTCAGGGCGGTGGGATGGCGGGTGATCCAGCCGGTCACCTGACGCACCGTCGGAGGTCGGGGCGGCGTGCCGACGGGAGTCCCGCGGAGGGTGGCGATGTGGGCACGGACCATCTGGTAGGTGACGGGCGCGTTGTCGGCGACGAGTTCGCTATGGAGCTGGGTAACGCTGGTGCACCCTGCGGCGAAGCGTCGCTCCAGGTAAGGCTTGTATGGGTCCAGTCTGCTGGGGCGGGGCCGGTTTTCGCGGATGGTGTCCTGCCAGTTCGCGGCGTTCGCGTATCTGAGCACGGCGTTGAGGCCGCCCCAGCCCAGGTGCCGTGAAATCGCCCGGCGTGAGTGACCTTGAGCAAGAAGCTCGTGGACCAGGCCATGTGCTGCCTTCTTCCGCTCGGCCCGCCGGCCGACGGGCACCGAGTCGTCCTGCGGCAGACCGGAAGCCAGCCGGGTAGCCTCCGGCAGGGTGCCACTGGGCGAAGGTTTGCTCAGGCAGTCGCGTTGAGCGGCGACGCAGGTCTCTACGGCGCGACCGAGGCCCTGCCACAGATGGAACCGGTCAGCGACCTGCAGAGCATCAGGGGCACCGCGGCGGGCACCCTCGGCATAAGCGCCTGCCCGGTCCCGGCAGATGGTCTCCACGCCGGGGTGACGAACAAGCCACGCCGCCAGCGGTCCTGCTTCACGCGTCGGGAGCACATCGACCCGCGATGGTCTTCGACGCTGGTCAAGACCGTGGAGTACGTCTGGCCGCGACGGATCGCGAAGTCGTCCACGCCCAACACACGCGGCGTGCTGAACGCAGGATCGGGCAATGCCATGACCCTGCGCAACAAGGTCATCCGGCCAGCTCCGAAGCCCAGCTGGGTTGCCAGCCGAGCGCCGGCCCGCCCGGCTAGCGCGAGCCCCACCCGTTCCAGGGCACGGTTGAGCCGCGTGGTGAACCGTGCGTGCGGGGCAGCCAGCCGCGAGAAGGGCTCGGCGAACGTCCGTCGCGGGCAGTCCGCCGCTCCGCAGATGAAGCGCCGGACTGTCAGCCGGATCACGAAGCCCTGCTCAGCGAGTGGAAGGTCCCTCAGCCTGCGCGGGTATCGGTCGTGGACCCGCCCCGAGAACCGGCCACAGTCCGGACACGCAGCCCCGGCCGCGCGGCCTATCGCCACCACCTCGACCGTGCCGAACGCGGCCGTAACCGCCTCGACATCCACATCGTCCATTCCCTCGAACACCAGTGAGCCCCAGAACGGTGCATCGGTCTGCATGACCAGCACCATCACCGTCCCCAACCGACCGCAGCAGCGATCGGCAGACACCTGAGGGAGCGTCAATTCTGTCCATGGGACGACAAGGCGTACGCCGTCTCACACGAACCCGTTTCCTCGCAATCGAACGTCGAGGTAACGCTCCGCGACGACTCCCCAAGATCTGTGCCAGAACCCAAAAGTCACTGACATTGATCATGTACAACACGCCGCAACGACCACCACTGCTCTGGCGCGACGTGTACGTCTCCTGGGACCACGACATGTACACCGTCGAGGAGCCGGACAGCTCCGAGTACAGCGAGGCTTACAACGCTGCCGAGTTGAGCGCGATCCTCGACGAGTACGCCGACGACTACGAGTACGCGCCTGAAGGGCCCGACAGCCACAGGTGGCCGAACCCGGAAGAGTTGATTCCCTACGGCGCCCAGGAGTGCGCCAAGCGGTTCGGGCATCTCGACGACGACGCGCTGCTGTGGCTCGCTGCCGCCCGCGTCACGCTCGCGGTGTGGCGCAACACACCCATCGAGAACTGGCATGCCGGGAAGAGTCCGCTCCACGACGGCACAATGATGCGGATCAACACGGCAACCACCCGACTCGTGCGCTCGCTGCTGTCGTTCGACCATGTCGACTGGATCGGTCTCGGTCTCACGATCATCAACCCGTCCCGGGTTCTACCGACCGGGCAGTCTGTTCTCGAGCTCGGGCTGGCCTGCCACAATCCTTTCGACCCGGCGCACGAGGCTGATCCGCGCGAAGAACTCGCGGAGATGGCACAGGACGCGATCGCTTGGGGGCGGGCGTACTGCCTTCGCGAGAAGACATTCGGCCTGCGAACCCTGATCGAATTCTTCTGCGCGTCCGACAACGGCTGGTTCGGAACACCGAGTTGGGGGCGCATCGTCGATCGGTTCACCACGGCTGTCGACGACCGGGAGAATGCGCACTGGCACGTGCACCGAGACAAGCCTTGGTTCGACGAGTGGTTCACCAACCGCCCGGTCGACATCGCCGACACCACGGAACTTCGTCGGCTGCTCCGTGCCGGGCCCGACCTGCTGTCGGAGGAGGCCGCCGAATGGTGCGTGGATGGTGGCATCGGCTACGTCTGCCGGGACGACCACGCGAACGGGTGCCTGCAGTGCGGCATCCCGCTGGCAACGGAGTCCCCCAACGAGTGACCGTGGGCACCAACGTAGAAAAGCAGCAACCCACTGACCGCGCTCTCTCTTGCCTACTGCGACCTGCGAATCTCAGCATGGTGTCGGATCCGCCTTCCATCCAACACCGACCGTGAGGCTCTGGCCCACTTCTTGTGGGAGATCGCGGACTGTGGCAACTCCACCGCTGGGTTCGCAATAGGTCTCACGGGACTGAGCTTCCGTGGGATTGGGTGGGCTGCGGCTTCTCTGGGCGGTAGGTTGAGGCGATAATGAACCTGCAGGTTCGTCACGAGTCCGGGACTGTGGTGGCGAGGTCTGAGCATGGTGTCGCCCGGGGCAAGTCGCTCGCACAGGTCGAGCGGTCGCGGTTGACCGCGTACAAGGACCAAGACGTCTACACGGAGCAGGGCAGCGGAAACGACTGGCAACGGTGGTACGAGGTGTACAAAAACGGCCACTGGCACCTGCAGCACAAGGCAACCGGCCAGTGCCTACAGGCCGCCGACCGTGGTCTGGGCATCGTCATCCGGTACTGCGACTGGTTTGCGCAGAACCAGATGTGGGACTGAACACCGTCAGCAACCTGCCGTGGGCGCACATGTGTTCCCGGTCAGGCGACACCCGCCACCAGCCCCACGGCCAGCAGCATCCGCGCCACCCGATCCCGCTCGAACCCGAGGTAGGCGCTCCTACGCTCCTACGGGAGGCCGAGTCCCGAACGCGCGGATCTCCGCTGACCGGGAGCACCGCGGATGCACGGACGCGGCGGAGTGCAAGTGCATCCGCGGCGCTCCCCCGGCCTACCGGTCCAGGTGAAGGACCACCGCCGCTGTGCCAAGCGCCGGTACCTCGACCGTGACGGAGCCGTCCGTCTCCGGAGCGATGTCGCGCGGGTCGTGGCCAAGGTAGGTGGTGCGCATCGCGCCCGTGACCGCGAACGGGGTGCTCAGGCGGCATCTGACCGCAGTGTCCGCCAGGGACTGGAGACGGACCATCAGCCTGCGCTCGGCCGGGACGGTCAGGCCCACCAGACGGATCCGCGGGTCGTGGACCGTCAGGAACTGTGTCTGCGCCGGCGGTTCGCTCCGGTTCTCGGCGCGGGCGCGCACCGGCACCAGCGGGTGGCTGGTGACCGCCGCGGTGCGTGCCGCCAGTCTGTCGGCGGCCTCGGGAGCGCTGTCCGTGGAGAAGGCGACGGTGTAGCGGAAGACGTGGTCGAAGGCCTGCCGCGAGGGGAAGTTGGTGTCCCAGATGTTGTTGTGCACCCAGGAGAAGACCGTGGCCGGCTCCTCCTGCGGCAGGGACTGCGGGTAGGGGACGTAGGGGACGGCGATCCCGCCGAGCTGGACGAGCGGGGCATCGGCCGTGGCGAGTGCGGCGTGACGGGTGCCGTCGCTCAGGCTGATCCAGCGCCGGACGGCGCGCATGTGCGGCGCCGAACCCGGCACGGTCTCCCGGTCGGTGCCGAGGACGCCGCCCGTCGCCTCGGTGCGCACGGTGGGGTCGTCCAGGGCGAAGGGGAAGGCGAAGTAGGCGCTCTCCTTGGTCAGCGTCGCCGTCTTGTCGAGGCGGTTCTCGATGTCGATGCGGGCCGCGCCGTGCGGCAGCCGCACCGTCACGCGCAGCCGCCGGGCGCCCGCCGGGGCGCATTCGTAGACCAGGCTCTGGCCGGTGGCGTCATTGGTGCGCTCGACGAGGGCCGCGGGCGGAGCGGTGGTGCGGGAGGCGAGGAGATGCATCGAGTCGTCGGCCACCGTCTTGCTGGACTGGTGGTTGAACCCGCCGGCCGTGGCGTATTCGTCGTAGACATAGCCGTTGAAGCCGATGACGGCGTCCTGGCGCACCATCTCGCGACCGGTGTGCCGGTCGACGACGGAAGCGATGCAGGCCTCGCGCAGGTCGACCGTGACACGCAGGTGCTCGTTCTCCAGGATGTTCAGGAGCGTCGCGGCGGCCGGGTCGGGCGTGGCGGCGGAGGTGTCCGTGGTCGGGTCGCCCTGCGCAACGGGGTGTGTCACGGCGGTGATGTCGAGGCGCACCGCGCCGCAGGCCGGGACATCCGCGACGGGCACGTGCAGGAACCGGCCGGCTGCGCGGTGGCGTTCGTTGCTCTGCGCCTCCTCCGAGAAGGGCAGGCGCTCGCCGGTGCGCGCGTCGACGACATGGACCGCGTCGCTCAGCGCGACGGTGCTCTCGGGCAGGAACAGCCGTGCGGTCTCGCTGCGCGGCCAACTGCAGGTGTTCACGGCATAGAAGGAGGCTGCCGCGTCCTCGGCCGGGGTGAAGGCTTCGCCGAGCAGCGCGGAGGCGGCGTCCAGGAGGGTCTCGGCGTCGTCGTGGGCGCGCATCGCCTGGGAGTACTTCCAGTGCCACTGCTTCTCGCCGGATCCGTGACCGTGGTCGCCGTGCGTCCAGGGGTCGCCGGCGCCCCAGGTGTGTTCGTTGAACAGTGACGCGGACCGGTAGACGGCCGGTGCGCCCGCGGTGATCGTGGTGGTGCCCGGTGCGCCCATCAGCTGCGCGTACCCGGCGACGGTCTGCGCCTCGGCGAGTGCGGCCTGGCCCCGGCGGGTGGCGGCCAGCGGGACGGCGCCGGCGCCGACACCGTCGACCCACCAGTCCGTCCAGTCGCCCCGGTAGGTCTCCAGGCGGTCCCCGACGCGCTTCTCGGCGTCCTCGAAGAAGTCCTGGTTGCGGGAGGCACGCAGCTGCGGGTAGGCCCACTGCTCGTTCCAGCGGCGGACCGTGTCCGAGATGACGCGGCGCGGCGGGCCGTTGTCCGCGAACTTGCCGAGCACGCGCAGATGCAGAACGTCCCACGGGTACGGCTCGGCGGTGTCGGGCAGGTCGAGGGCGGAGAAGCCGGGGATCCCGCGCCCCTCGTGGGGATAGGGGAAGCGGGCCAGCGCGCCGAGGTAGGCGGGCAGCAGGTCGTCGACGCGGTCGTAGGACTCGTCGAACCCGAGGATCGAGCCCTCCATATAGGCGAGGCCGTGCGGTGTGTCCGTGCGCCAGACCAGGACGCTGTTGCCGCTCGGCGTCTCCCACCGGAACAGCCGGGGCAGGTGTTCCCCGCCGGCGAGGTGGGGCACCGCCCGGCCGGCCCAGTTGTGGGCGACGGACAGATAGCGGATGCCGTTGTCCGCCAGGACGTCGGGCAGGCCGACCACCTGGCCGGGTACGTCGGTCTGCATCGCCGTGGTGATGTCGATGCCGTGCCGGTCGCGCAACTCGGTGACGGGGCGTAGCAGTTCGTGCAGTTCGTCGGTGGAGCAGGTCTCGGTGTGCAGGTTGAAGGGCATCGCGGTGAGTTCGACGCGCCCCTGCCGCACCCGGTCGAGGAAGTTCTCGACCTGGCGCCGGGGCCGGTTGGCCTGCCAGTCCTGGAAGGAGTGGAAGCCTTCGACAGCCCAGCGGAACCGCGCCGGCTCCGGCCAGTCGTCGGTGTCCCGGCACAGTTCCAGCAGCGAGTCGAGGTAGGAGCGGCTCTCGGCCATGACCCGGCCCTGCGGGTCGGTGTAGCCGATGTCGAGGTGGGAGTGCTGGACCAGGTGCAGCGTCCAGTGCCGCTGGGGCCGGGCCTCGAAGGGGATCCGGGTCCCCTCCTCCAGGTCGGGCAGTTCGATCAACAGGGGGGTGACGGCGTCCACTTCGGGGATCAGCAGGCGGATGTCGTCCTCGGGCCCGTCCAGGATCTCGCAGTGGACGGCGGTGCCGCCCTCCGTGGTGACGTGCACCCTGGTGACGCGCGGACGTGCCGCGCCGGGGCGGCTCACCCGCAGGCGGACGGATTGGAGGAGCCCGCCGTTGCCGTCGTGGCGCAGCAGGGGCTCACCGGACAGTTCCACCTGAAAATCGCCGAGGCCGGTCGTGGTGGCCACACGCTTCTTCAGGAGGTCGCGCGCGATGTCGGAGTCCCACCAGGAAGGCCGGGTCAGCGGTGGCTTGGGCATGGTGCGGGAGGTCCTTTGCGATCGGGGTACGGGCGGGCGAGGCACCGCGCTGCGCCGCACCGGGCCGGAGAGGCCGGTGGCCTCGCCGGCGGCGGTGGCCTTGGTGCGGGCGGTGGTTGCACGGGAGGGGCGGGCGGCCTACTGCGAGCGGTGGCTCTTGCGCGTGGCGTCGGCGAGCGTGGCGAAGATCTGGACCATGGCCGACTGGTGGAGGGTTCCGGCCGGCGCCTGGGGGTCGTAGTCGCCGCCCCCGGACGCCTGGAAGCGGAACAGCCCGGTGGTGGCGTCCCGGTTGGTCCGGTACGTACTGTCCGCGTAGGCGCTCATGGCCTGCAGGTAGGCGGCGTCGGGGCGGACCCGGTCCAGGTCGAGCAGGTCCTTGAAGTAGAAGGCGTTGAACACGGCAGGCTGATCGTGCAGGCGGGTGCCCTCGGTCCAGTGGGCCAGGGAGCCCTGGGCGTCCGCCACGGCTTTGTCGAGGTAGGTGGCGTCACCGGTGCCGCGGTAGAGGGCGGTGGCGGTGCCGATCATGGCGCCCGAGTTGTAGGTCCACAGGGTCTCGTTGGTGCTGCCGTCGTCCCCGCGGTCGTTGACGTACAGGCCGGGCGCCTTGCGCATGCACGAGTACACCCAGCCGTACCACTGCTCGGCCTTGTCGAGGTAGCTGCGGTTGTGGGTGCGTTCGTAGAGCCGGGCGGCGAGTTGGGCGGACAGGGCGGTGACGTTGGTGGCGCGGATGCTGTTGCTGGGTGAGTCGTACCAGTCCATGCCGCCCGGGCACGCCTTGGAGGTGTCGTCGTCCCAGGCGCGGGAGACGACGGGAACGGCCTGCTCGGCGCGCCCGAGCAGGGTCCGGTCCCCGGTCGCCTCGTACTGGTCGAGCTGGCTCAGGGCGACCACGGCGTTGTCGTCGTAGTACACGTCGCCGCCGGCGCCGAGCGGGGCGGGCAGATAGGACTGGTAGCCGGTGGGGCCGGCGTACCGCTCCATCGTGTCGAACCGCTGGGCCGCGTCCGCGGCGAAGTCCTTTCCGGTGCGCGGGAGTTCCTGCATGTCGACGGCCGCCTGGGCGGCCTCGCGGAACGGCCACAGGTACGAGTGTGCCTGGTCGGTGGCCTGCCGTGGCGTGTGCTCCAGGTACAGGCCGCTCGCCTCGGAGCCCTCGTACAGGTGGGACTGCAGGGCTCGGTAGGTGCTCGTGGCGCGATCGGCCCACGCGGCGGAGGAGACCGGCCGGGCCGTGGCCGGGGTGCCGGCGTGTGCGGGGGCGGCGCCCCAGAGCAGGCCCAGACAGACGGCGGGCACGGCGGCGCGGGTCAGCAGCGATCTCAGCATGGAGGTTCCCCTTCGCGAGGGTGAGGAGGGCGGCGTGCGATGCGGTCCCGGCGCTGGAACCCGTACGGCACCGCCGCCGAGAAGACGGCGTGTGCCGGCGGTCGTGCCGGGTGCGGGGTCAGCGATGGATCCGCAGGCTGCTGACGAAGAAGCGCTGAGCGGAGAAGAACAGCACCACGGTCGGCAACGACACCAGCAGGGCGCCGGCCAGCACGACGGGCGGCCCCACGTTGGAGTAGTTGCCCTGCAGATCGGCGAGCGCGGCCATGACCGGGCGGATGTTGCGGCTGGTCACCAGCGTGATGCCGAACATCAGGTCGTTCCAGACCGCCACGAACTGGAACACGAAGACGGCGATCATGGCGGACCGGGTCAGCGGGACGTGGATCTGCCAGAACAGCCGCCACCACGACGCCCCGTCCATCCGGGCCGCTTCCACGACTTCGCGGGGCAGCGTGAGGGCGTAGTTGCGCATGACGAAGAACGCGAAGGGCACCGCGATCGCCGTGTAGATCAGGACGAGCCCGACCTGGCTGTCGTACAGGGACGTGTGGGCGTACGACAGGAACAGTGGCCGGATGAAGACCTGAAGGGGCAGCAGCGTGCCGGAGTAGATCACCCAGAACCACAGGGCCTGCCGCTTGACAGGCATGATGATCGTGGCGAACGCCGCGAAGCCCGCGAGTACCGCGGCGGCGACGGCGCTGACCACGGAGTACAGCAGGCTGTTGCCGAGGGCGGGGCCGAGGTTGGCCTTCTCCCAGGCCTGGGACATGTTGTCGAACAGCCCGAATTCCCTGGGCAGCCAGTGCGGGCTTCCGGAGTAACTCGCGGCGGGCACCAGCGCGTTGACCACGAGGAGCCAGGTGGGGATCAGCCACAGGAGGGCGAGCACCGCGATGGTGCCGTTGCGCAGAAGTCGGCCAGCAGACATCAGTCATACGCCTTTCACGTCGAGCTGACGGCGCAGGTAGACCCAGGAGGCCGCGAGGACGATCACCGTGAGGACCACCGCGATCGCCGCTCCCGCTCCGGGCCGCAGCTCCAGGAAGGTCTCGTTGTACATGGACACGGCCAGCGTCTCCGTGGCCCGCCCGGGGCCTCCCTGGGTGAGCACCCAGATCAGGTCGAAGGATTTGAGGCCGTTGACCAGGCTCATGCCGATCACGATGATCGACACCGGGCGGAGCTGGGGCAGGACGATGTGCCGGAACTGCTGCCAGCTGCCCGCACCGTCCAGGGCTCCGGCCTCCAGCGTCTCCTTCGGGATGGACTGCAGCCCGACGAGGAAGAGGATGACGGCCACGCCGGTGGCCTGCCAGGCGTTGGCGAGGATCATCACGACGGTGTTGCCGGGCCAGGTCAGCAGCCATCCCTGGGCCACCGAGTCCAGGCCCAGGGCGGTGAGTACCTGATTGACGGCGCCGTCGGTGGTCAGCATGAAGTTCCACACCACCGCCACCGCGGAGCCCGACAGCGCGTAGGGCAGCACGACGCACAGCCGTGCCAGGCGTGAGAAGCGGCCGGCGTCGGTCATGACGGCGATCGCGAGCCCGAGCGCGGACGGCAGAACGACCGTGCCCACCACCCACATCAGCGTGTTCTGGATGGACTGGAACAGGGCCGGGTCGGAGGCGAACAGCGTGTAGTTGTCGAACCAGCTGAACGGCGCGGTCCGTGTGTCGCTGAAGAAGCTGCGGTAGACGGTCCAGACGAACGGGGCCAGCAGGAACAGCGCGACCAGGACGACGGCCGGGGCCATGAACCCGCCGGCCACCAGGCGTTCGCGCGTGTTGCGCCGGGGCCGCGGCGCCAGCAGGCCGCCGGTCGTGTCCGGACGTGCCGTCGGATCGCTGCCCGCGGCGGGTGGGCGTCGGTCGGTGAGGGAAGTACTCATGCTTCGTCGCGCCTCCAGGCTGCCCATTCGTCGTGTGCCCGCGCTTGCATCCGGCGCAGCGTGGTGGCGGGCGAGGTCTGGCCCGCCATGAAGCCCCCGAGGTCGTCGGTGTTGCCCTGGATGAGGCTCGGCGGACTGGCCTCCCAGTAGCGGATCAAGGGGATCCGGCGCTCGCGGGCGATGTCGCGCTGCAGGTCGGCCACGACCGGGTTGGCCGAGCGCACGGTCGGGTTGGCGGAGCTGTCCTGCAGGAAGTCGCTCCACACCCGCTGCACGGAAGGGGCGAGCCAGGACCCGATGTTGGCCATGGCGGCGTCGTGCGACGAGGCGCGGCTGGGGACGGTGAACACTCCCGATTCGGTGATCACGCTCTTCGGGGTGGAGGTGCGCACGGTGGGCAGGATGCAGGCGCCGTAGTCGACACCCGGCTTCATGCCCGCGGCGGTCATGCCCGAGGCCTGCCAACTGCCGTGCAGGAACATGCCGACGGTGCCGGCCTTCAGCGCGCCGGGGCCGCGTGCCTGGTCGAAGTCGGGTGAGGTCATCCAGCCCTTGCGCATGAAGTCGTGCCAGATGTCCATCGCCTGGCGTGCCGGGGCGTCGGTGTAGGACGCCTGGCCCGCCACGAGCTTCTGGTAGAAGACCGGGTCGACCTTGCTGACCAGTTCCTGGAACCACTCGATGGCGGGCCAGCCGCCCACCTGGCTCGCCAGGAACGGGGTGATCCTGTTGCGCTTGAGGACCTCGGCGCAGTGCAGCAGTTCGTCCCAGGTCCGCGGGGCGGAAAGCCCCAGCTTCTTGAAGACCGGGGTGCTGTAGAACAGCACGTAGTACGACTCGTACAGCGGGATGCCGTACACGTTCCCGCGGTAGGAGACCGACTCGCGTGAGGCGGCGCGCACCCACCCCTTGGACCGGTACGCGCTCCAGACGTCCGTCAGGTCGGTGAGCCCGCCGGCCCGCGCCAGGCGCTTGAGCTGGTAGCCCGAGGCCCACTTGACGAGGTCGGTGGCCTTGGTGGTCTGCAGCGTCATCTGCACGACCTGCTGGTACGAGGTCACCGAGGGGTTCGACAGGGGCCGCAGCGAGGAGCCGGTGATCTTCGCCAGCTCGCGTCCGGCGGCACGGTAACCGTCGTCCCAGGTGGCGTTGTCGTTGGAGATGCTCGTGGTCCCGGGCTGTGCGGACGTGCCGTCTCCGCGGGCGCAGCCTCCTGCCACGAGGGTGGCCGCGCCCGCGGCCGCCCCGGCGAGGAGACGACGCCGGCCGAGCGGCACGGCCGCGCGGCGGGTCCTGTCCGATGCTGACATTGATCACCTTCACGGAATCGAGCCATGTGCATGGCCGGATGTGAACCACAGGGCAGTCGAGAGTCCGGAAAGCGCCCGGAGCCGCCGAGTGGGTGTTGCGACGAAGTTAACGACACCATTCCAGAGCTGACAAGGGTTCTGGCGTGACAGATGGCGTACACGATCCCGACTTTCGCTAAATACGCAGTTCAAAGCGCTGACCGTCTCCGAGTTCGACCATGGGCGACGGGGTGGACCCGTTCAGCCACGTGTGGTTATCGTTAACAACGGCTTGGAGTCCTACTGAGGAGCAGATGTGCAGCAGTCCGTGTCACGTTCGTACGACCCCCACCCCAGCTACGACCCGGTGGACGGGCAGGTGACCACCGGCTGGGCTGCCTCCGTCGCCACGCTGCCGGCCGGCCCGGTGGTGCTGGCCGTGGACGGCCCCGCCGCACTGGACTGGGAGACGCTGAGCGCCGAAGTCACGGCCGCCGCCCGCGCGACCGGCCGCGACGTGACCCTCATGGACGTACGCGATCACCACGCGCCGTCCGCCGCCGACCGGATCGCCGCCCGGCCCGTCCCCGCCGACGACCCGTTCTTCACGCCCCTGTCCGAGGCGAATGCCGCGGACCTCTTCGACGCCGTGCCCCGCCCGGGCCGCCCCGCGGGAGACGGCATCCATGTGGTGTACGGTCCGGGCGCCGCCCTGTGCGAACCGGACGTGCTCTGGTACGCGGACCTGCCGAAGCGGTACGCCGAAGCCGCCGTCGCCCAGGGCGAGTTGCCCGTCGGCGCCAACCTGGGGCGTCACGGCGAACCCGGCGACCTGCGGCGCCTGTTCTACACCGACTGGCCTCTCGTCGACCGGCACCGCGACGCGCTCGCCGGCCGCATCGACCGTTGGATCGACACACAGGACAGCGCTGCCCCCACGTCCCTGGACGGCGCCGCCGTACGCGCCACCCTGGCCCATCTCGTCCACGGCCCGGTGCGCACCCGCCCGTACTTCAACTCCACGCCCTGGGGCGGCCAGTGGGCCGTCAAGGAACTGGGATTCACCCCGCAGGGCGGCAACACGGCCCTCGGCTACGAACTGATCGCCCCCGAGGCAGGCGTCCTCGTCGGCGCACAGGGCGGGCCGCAGGTCGAGATCCCCTTTCAGCTGCTGTGCGCCGAACACCCCGAGGACATGCTCGGCAAGGCGGTGCACAGCCGGTTCGGCACGTCGTTCCCGATCCGGTTCGACTACCTGGACACGATGGGCGGCGGCAACCTGTCACTGCACCTCCACCCGCAGGAGCAGTACATGCGGGACGTGTTCGGCTGGCCCTACCCGCAGCACGAGACGTACTACGTGACCGCCAGCGAGGACGGCGCCCGGGTACTGCTCGGCCTGACCGAGAACGCGGACCCCGACACCATGCGCCGCCAGGTGAAGGACGCCATCGACCACGGCACCCCGGTGCCCGTCGAGGACCACGTCCAGACGCACCCCTCGACGGTGGGCCAGCTCTACATGATCCCGGCGGGCACCCCGCACGCCTCCGGGGCGGGCAACCTGGTCCTTGAGGTCAGCGCCACCCCGTACCTGTACTCCCTGCGCTTCTACGACTGGCTGCGCAAGGACGCCTCCGGCGCGTCCCGGCCCTTGCCCTACGAGCACGGCTTCGCCAACCTGGACACGGCCCGGCGCGGGGAGGACGTCACGAAGAACCTGATCCAGCAGCCCCGCACGCTGCGCGCCGGCGAGGGCTGGCGCGAAGAGGTCATCGGCGCGCTGCCCGAGATGTTCTACGCGGTGCACCGTCTGGTCGTCGAATCCGGCGCCGCGGTCGAGGACGACACCGCGGGCCGTTTCCACATTCTCAACGTGGCCGCGGGCCAGGGCTGCGTCATCGAGACCCACGACGGCCGCACCCACTCACTGGCCTTCGCGGAGACCCTGACCGTTCCCGCCGCGGTCGGCGGCTACCGTCTGCGCCCGCTCGGCGGCGACCCGGTGCAGGTCGTCAAGGCGCTGGTGGTCGAACCGTGACCGTCGCCCTCGGCGGGCGGCCCGCCGCGCCCGTGCCCGTCCTCGACGTGGGTGGCACCCATGTCACGGCCGCCCTCGTCGACCCCGCGACGAGCCGGGCCGTTCCGTCGTCGGTCATCCGCGAGCCCCTCGCCGCACTCGCTGCGGCCGACAGCATCCTCGACGCCATCGCTCTGGCCGCGCTGGCGCTTCCGGCCGACCACAGCCCGCACTGGGGCGTGGCGATGCCCGGCCCCTTCGACTACGAGACGGGGATGGGCCGCTTCACCGGCATCGGCAAGTTCGAGTCGCTGTGCGGTGTCGACGTCGGCGCCGGGCTGCGACAGCGGCTCGGCGCACGGGCGGACCGGCTGAGCTTCCTCAACGACGCGGACGCCTTCGCCCTCGGCGAGTACAAGGCCGGGGCCGCCGCGGGACACGAGCGTGCGGTGTGCCTGACGCTCGGCACGGGGGTGGGTTCGTCCTTCCTGCGCGACGGGCGGCCCGTGCACGAGGGCGCCGGCGTCCCGCCCCACGGGCACGTGCACCGACTGACCGTGCGGGGGCGGCCGTTGGAGGAGACCGTCTCGCGGCGTGCGGTCCGCCTGCACTATGCCCGGCACGCCGGCCTCGCCGCGCCTGCCGACGAAACGGCGCTGCCGGACGTCCACGAGATCGCCGTGCGCGCACAGCAGGGTGACACCTGCGCATCGGCCGCCTTCCGCTACGCTTTCGAGGCCCTCGGACAGGCCCTGGCCCCGCACATCGCCCGCTTCGAAGCGACCGCGGTGATCATCGGTGGGTCCATGGCCCGGTCATGGGACTTGATCCACCCCGCGTTCACCCGCGGACTGTCCCAGGCCGCAGGACCGGCAGTACCCGTACTGCCCGCCCGGCAGTCCGCGGAGGCACCCCTGATCGGGGCCGCCCACTGGGTACAGGGCTCGGTGAACGCTCGATCATGACGGGGACCGGGCCCGGGACACCGCCACGGGCCATCGCAGACAGGAGAAACGGCATGACCGCTCGTCGCACCGGCGGGCCGACCATGCATGACGTCGGAAAGCTCGCCCAGGTCAGCGCCATGACCGTCTCCCGCGTGCTGAAGAACGACCCCGGCGTGTCCGAGGCGACCCGCGAGAAAGTCTTCGCCGCGGTGGACCAGCTCGACTACCGGCGCAACGAGACGGCGCGCAGCCTGCGCCTCGGCGGCAGCGGGATGATCGGTCTCGTCGTCACCAACCTCGCCAACCCCTTCTACTCGCGCCTCGCGCTCGGCGTCCAGGACGTCGCCACCGAGCACGGCTACCGGATGCTGCTCAGCAACTCCGCCGAGCAGACCGACCGCGAACCCGGTCTGGTCGACAGCCTGATCGACCATCAGGTGGAAGGACTGATCGTCGTGCCCGCCGGGAGCCGCCAGCAGCATCTGGCCGCCGCCATGCGCCACGTCCCCGTCGTCCTCGCCGCACGACCGCCCGCGGGACTCGACACCGACTGCGTCCTGGTGGAGGACTTCCACGGAGCCCGCGAAGCCACCGGCAGCCTTCTGGCCGAAGGACACACCCGGATCGCTTTCCTCGGGAACCCGCCCTCCCTCTACACCGGCGCCGAACGCCTGCGCGGATTCTGGACGGCGCACGACGAGGCCGGCGTCGAGCCGGACAACTCCCTCATCGTCCAGGGCCTCGTCGACGCCGCGACGGCCGAGGCTGCGACCCGCAAGCTGCTCGGCAGGTCCGATCCCCCCACCGCCCTGTTCTGCGCCAACAACCGCATCAGCCAGGGCGCGATCCGGGCCCTGCACAAGGCCGGGGTCACGCTGCCCCTCGGTGGCTTCGACGACTTCGAACTGTCCGACGTCCTCGGCCTGCCACTGACACTCGTCTCCTACGACGCCGACGAGATCGGCCGCCAAGCGGCGCGCCTGCTGATCAACCGACTGCAGCGCGCCGAGGCCGGACCGCCCGCGTCCCGCCGGATCACGGTCCCCACCCACATCGTCCGGCACGGCACGCACACCGCCGCGGACCCCGGCACCACGCCGGGCACGTAGCGCCCTTGACCCATCCCCACCCGGCCACCGTCGCGCTCGCGGCGGTGGTCTCCGAGGCATGCCGTGCGGCTCGCCGGCGCCCACCACCCGACGGAGGAGGCAGACCATGCCGTTCCCCACCAGCGTCAAGGACCACCCGGTCGTCCAAGAGGCGATACGGCGCCTCGACGCCCTGGACGAGCCCCGCTACGCCCAGTTGCTCGTACGCTGCCTGGACGACACGCTCGCCCGCACCATCCGTACGATGCCCGACGGCTCCGCCTTCGTCGTGACCGGCGACATTCCCGCCATGTGGCTGCGCGACTCGACGACGCAGATGATGCCCTACCTGGCGCTGCTGCGGGACGACACCGCCTTGCAGGACCTGGTGGCCGCCGTGCTGACACGCCAGTTCCAGCAGATCCAACAGGACCCGTACGCCAACGCCTTCAACGCCGAACCGTCGGGCCGGGCGCACGACACCGACGACCTGTGCGACGACCCATGGGTGTGGGAGGAGAAGTACGAGGTCGACTCCCTCGCGTTCCCGCTGCTCCTCGCCGACCGGTTCTGGCGGGCCGCCGGCCGGACCGACCACCTTGCGGAGGCGGTCCGCACCGCCCGCACCGTACTGACGGTGTGGCGCACCGAGCAGGACCACGAACGCCTCTCCGCCTACCGCTTCGAGCGGACCGGCGGCCCGGCCACCGACACGCTGCCGCACGGGGGCCGCGGCACTCCGGTGGCCCGCACCGGCATGACCTGGAGCGGATTCCGGCCGAGCGACGACGCCTGCACCTACGGGTACAACGTCCCCGCCAACCTGTGCGCCGCCGCTGCCCTCGACGCCGTGGCCCGGATGGCACGCCACCTCGGTGACACGGAACTCGCCGATGAGGCAACGCGCTTGGAGGCGGAACTGCGCGCGGCGGTCGCACGCCACGGAACGGTCGAGCACCCGCGGTTCGGCACGATCTACGCCTACGAGGTCGACGGACTCGGCAACGCCCTCCTGACGGACGACGCGAACATGCCGAGCCTGCTGTCCCTGCCGCTGACCGCGAACGTCTCCCCCGACGACCCGCGCTATCTGGCGACGCGCGCGTTCGTCCTCTCCCCCGCCAACCCCACGTGGTACGAGGGAACCGCGGCCTGTGGCGTGGGCAGCCCGCACACCCCCGAGGGCTACATCTGGCCGATCGCCATCGCCGTCCAAGGACTGACGGCCAACGACGCCGCGACCCGCCTGGCAGCGCTGCGCACTTTGATCGACACGGACGCGGGCACCGGCGCCATGCACGAGTCCTTCCACCGCGACGACCCGCACCGTTTCACCCGTCCCTGGTTCTCCTGGGCCAACGCGATGTACGCGGAACTGGCCCTGGACGTGGTCGGCCTCGGCACCCGTTCCCTGTGGTCCCCCGCCACCACGCCGGGCACGGCGCCGCATCCACGGGCGTGAAGGCGCGGCTCACTCCAGCCCCGCCCACGGCCTGCGAGCAGGTGCCAGCGCCTGCCGCGCAGTCGCCACCACACCCGTGTCTGCCGCTGCCGACATGACAGCGGCGGTGTGGAGAGGAGCCATGTCCCAAGGTCACGGCGGACTCCCTCCGCCGGTGCCGGCGAGCCAGGCCCTGATCGACGTCCCCATCGCGTGGATCGCCGTCGCGTCCGTCGTCGATGTGTCCGCGCCGCCCCTACCCACCTGGGCCGGCTGCTCGTCGCGGCACCGGCGATCACGCCCTTCTCCGGCTGGCCCCGAAGGGTGGCACTGGTGGCCGAGCCAACGGTGATCGCGCAGACGGGCATCGGTCTGCTGCGCGATCCGGGCGAGCTGCTGTCGACCAACCACGAGGCACGGATCATCGCCCCCCCTGGTGGTGGGTACTCGGGGCCGGCAATCGGCCTTGGGGCCAAGCCATTTCAGGTGTAGTCGCGCTGAGCGCTCCAGTTGGCACGGTTCGCCGACCGGACTTCTTGCGCAGAGAGAGCGGCACAGGGATCGGGCAGCGGATCATGCCAAGGTGACGTCCATGCCGCCCTCGGCCAGGGTTTCAAGGACTGCGGTGAACAAGTTGTAGGGCCGGCCGTCCGGTGTCAGGGCCTGGGACAGGCGCTCGCGCGCGGTCGCTGCGTCTCGCCAGAGCAAGGTGGCGGGGGCGGTGAAGCCGAAGGCGCCGCGCAGGCAGTCGTCCAGGGCGGCGAGGCAGCCGCCGAAGTAGCCGCCTGGGCCGTTGACCGCCTCGCCGAGCGCCAGGTAGAGGGATGGTTCGTCGGCGACGTATTGGCCGTCGAGTTCGTAGGCGTGACCGGCCGGCCGGTCACGGTGGGCTCGCCGACAGCCCCGCTCGCGCACAAGGTCATGCCAGGCTCCACGGCGGCGGGTGTCGAGGCCGGCCCAGTCGTTCACGGCGGCCGGCGGACCGGCGAACCATCGCTCCCAGACCGACCGGGCGTACTCGGGAACCGGCGTGAAGCGGCCCGGGTCGAGCTCAAGGTCGATCAGGTCCGCCCCGCAAGAGGACGGGCGCCAGGCAGTGATCGTGGCCCACAGCAGCCGATCGGTGAGCAGGTCTCCTTGGCCGTCGCGTATCTCCAGCGCGGCCTCCTCCAGCTCCAGGGCCCGCCGGGTGCCCTTCGCCAGTGCTGTCCTCAGCCGGTCACTCGGCGCGAGGCCTCGCAGGACAAGGGGCGCAGGCACTTGCTCGGGCGACATGATGCGGGTGAACTCCCGGCAGGAGCCCAGCCAGCGGTATCCGTCGTGCACGCGAACGCGCCCCCTGTACCCCTCAGGCGGGCCTTCGTAGTCGTCCAGGCCGGTGAGCACCCGGCTGTCCGTCCCGACGGGCCGCCCCGGACTCTCCGCGTCCTCCAGCAGCCACGCATCGCATTCCTCATCTTCCGGCACCAGCCACACTCTGCTGCCGAGCCAGCCGGAGACACCGGCTCCCTCCGGAACCCAGCCGAACAACTCGTACGTCCCGCGCCGGCTTGCTCCGAACAGCCCCTCCACCGCGGCGCAGACGCCCCAGACATAGCCATGCTCCGTCTCGGTCAGCGCGTACGACGCGCTCCCGCGCGCCTTCTCGTCCCCGTGCACAACGGAGATCATGCCCCGACCACGTTGTGCGTCGACGGGGAGGCCAGGGAGCGGGATCGTCCTGGGCAGGTAGCGGCAGGCTCGAGGCCACGGGGTGCGACAGCAGATCTCCGCAGAGGAGAGGGCCCAAACCGATCCGGGCCCGCCCCCAATGGAGCTTCCCCGCCTGCACTTGTCAGTGGGGGCAGCATCGACCCGCCGATGGGACGCATCTACTCGAAGGGCTACAGGACGCGGGGTGCCCGTCGGCGGGCGTCATACTGATCCGTACGATCCCTGGGTGACCTCGCCCCTCATATCGACCCCGCGCCGCTGGTTCGCCATCTTCGGCACCGTCGCGGGCCTGTGCCTTTTCGCCTGGTGGGCGGTACAGCCCGTGAGCGGCGACTGCCCCGATGAAGGTCTGACCCTGTCCTCAGACCCGTACGGGTCCACCTACGATCCTGCCGATGCCAAGGGCGGCTTCCAGTACCAGGACCAGCACGTGCCGCTCGAAGGCCCAGCACCCAGTCCTGAAGCGAGCACTGACGCTGCATCAATCCCCGGTGCCGCGGCCGAGGCGGGCGACCACGAACCGTGTGGGGCGGAGACCTCGCACCCGCGCCTGTACGGATGGCTCGGACTGTAGCCGACTGCTCACATAGCCGGGCCAGGTCCGCGCCCGCCTGACGGGGTGCTGCTCTCAGATAGCTGAGCTGGGAAGACGTAGCGCGGTGGGCTCGTGAGGGCGCGACCCCGACAGCGAGCAGACCAACTCAGCCCGACCCTGCGCAGTTGTCTGTGTCCGGCTGGAGGAGGCCCCCGGGGGGGAATCCGTCGCAGGCGACGTCGCGCGGCAGGCCCGTCGCAGGCCAAGCAGACCGTGCCGCGGCTCGCGCTGGAGGCCAACACTGCGAAGACCAGGGGTATCCGGGGAGTGCTGAAGCGAATAAGCGCCGGAGAATAGCCCCGGATCGAGCCCAACAACGGTTTATCCAGGCCTGGTAGGTATGCCGTCTCCGGCGATGCCTTCGAAAGCCTCGTCCCCGACCCTGGCCTTCAACCCGGCACGCGGCATGGCTCATGACGCTGTGGAGCAACTACTTGAAAAGCAAGGGCGCCAGATACTCCGAAAGTTGCTGCAGGATCACCTCGATCCGCGGGCCCGCTCTGTGTGTTCGGGTCGTCGCCCCGGCCCAGGCTTTCCTCACTCTCCGTCGGCTGCGCTCCAAAGCACCGGGCCCGGCCTGAGCCTTTGCCAAGTCCCCAACCCCCTGCAGGACATGGGGCGGCGCCGGAACAACATGTGCACCACCGGCGGCCCAAGGCGACCTTGCGGGCTCGCCGGACAGCGCCTCATGCGCGCCCCGGACTCTCGCGGGGGCTTGCTTCGCATCCGCTCCCGCGGCGGATCCTCTCTACTCCTGGGAGCGGTCACCGGGCGCCGTCGGGACCGTCGTGACCGTCGATGGTTGGGCACCCAGTGGGGTGCGGGTCAGGCTGCCCCACTGACTGGCATCTTGGCTGAGCGTCACGTCCAGCAACTCCATCGCCTCTTGCGCGATGACCTGCCGATCGTCGCCCGCTGCTTCGCGGTGCTCGACGTTCCTGATGATGCGCTGGAGTTCCGCGAGGATCAGGCTCCTCTGCTGCCACAGATCGTGATGACGCATGAGACCGCTCCACGCCGTGATGACGCCGATCACGCCTGCTACCGCGGTGCTGGCCAACCCGAGCCAGGGAGCGTAGGCCCGCCAGGCCGCGACCGCCACGCCCAGCACCGCGATGACCGCGTTCAGCGCGGCTATGCCCACCGTGGTCCGCCGCGCCTTCATCTTCATCAACTCACGGGTACGCGTGTACTCCCTCCTGAAATGCTCCAGGTAGTGGCTGGTCACCTCAAGAGCATCGGCTCCGGTCGGCGGCGGTTGCGTCGGGCGCATGCCAGTGAACCTCTGCTGCCTTACGGCCTGTTGCTCCGTTCCGGACCCCTGAGTCATGCGGGTGATCCTATTCAGGGGCTGCCTCAACCCTGATCAGACCCCAGAGTGTTCGTGTCAACCGTCAGCCGCGTTCCGAGAACGCCTCGGTAGTGAGCTCCTGGAGATCGGCGTGCGACACGTCACGGAGATGCTGCGTCAGCCCCCACCGATGACCGAACGGGTCCAGCAACTGCCCCTCCCGCTCTCCCCAGAACGCATCGGCCAGCGGGCGGATCACGGTGGCGCCGGCGTCGACGGCCCGCTGCCAGGCGGCATCGGCATCATCGACATCCAGGTAGACAGCGCCGTAGGTGCCACCGAAGTGCTGCGGGCCGAAGGACTTCAGCTCGGGGAACTCGTCGGCCAGCAGAAGCGAGACGGTCCCGATGCGGACCTCGACGTGGATCAGTCGGCCGTCGGGGACCACCAGCCTGCTGAGCTCCTTGGCCTCGAACGCCGTGTGATACCAGCGCGATGCCTCATCCGCTCCGCGCACAGTGAGGTGGAAAGTGTGGGACGTGAACGTCATGGTCGGTGCCTTCCCGGGATCCGGAACAAGCGAAGTCGGGATCCGTATGGGTCCCTACTCCTATGACAAGGCAGGGCCCCACAACGTCAGGCACCGACGTGGTCGCTCTCACTTCGTGCGGGGCTCGGCTCAAGAGCACGTTTCAGATCCCTGCGCAGCGCCATGAGGCCTGCCAGGTCCGCCAACGGCCCGGTGTGTCCGCTCGTTCGCGGTCCGCCCGCGGGCTGAGGCCGCAGCCAGCGCGTTGAAAGCGCTTCGGGCAGGCGCGACGGCCGGCTTTGACGTTCGAGAGTTCGGTGCAGCCGCCGAACGGAACCGCGATCGAGTGGTGTTCGTACGTCTGTGAGCAGCAAGGCCCGGCTGTCCCGGCCTCGAAGGCGAGGCGGGCGCCCGCCGTGACCACGGCCCGCAGGCCGCGTTCGACCTGCTTGGACGCACTGCCCCGGCGTCCACCCCCGGCCGGCCCGGGCACTCCCCCACGCCCGCGGCGACACCGGCCGGGGCCCGGACTCTCGCCGGACAAGCGCGTCGTTTGTATCACGAACGCGCTCCGAATAGTGACGTGCCCTGCCCAAGCCTGCCTGCCGCCCGTGAGAACGGTTGGCCCGTTCCGTACCGGACCGGATCACCGCCAACCGACGCCTCGTAAAGGCTCCACCGACAGGCCGCCGCTGCCCGGGGCCGGTGTGACGCGAACGTTGGCACAACCGCCTAAACGACCCACTGCGTCAGGCCTGCGGCGTCGAAGAGGGGTGCCGGGCGGTCTGGGGGCACGGGCGCCGTGTGCAGTTCGGCGCCGCGCTCACGCCCTCCACCGGCTGACCGCGAACCGGTCCCCGTCCCTGCGGATCTCCGCCGCACCGGGACCGGGAAAGTGCGCGGGAATCACCAACTCCCTCTCGTCAGCCGCCCGTTGCAGCACCCGCACCCGGCTCGCCGCCGACTCCGCCCGGTCCACGCACATCGCGCTGCTGCACGTCGGCGCGAGGAACTGCGCCGGACTGTGCAGCAGATCCCCGACGAAGACGGCCCGGTCCGCGCCGGAGGCGAGCCGCAGCACGGACGAGCCCGGGGTGTGCCCGGGCGCGGGCTCCAGGACAAGGCTCGCGTCGATGCGGTACGAGTCCCCCTCCCACAGCACGGCCTGCCCCGACTCGACCACCGGCGCGATGCTGTCCGCGAAGAGGAGAGCGTGGTTGTCGTGCGGGGTGCGTGCGGCGCCGTGAGGCCCGTAGAAGTCGTGGTCGGCGCGCGGTACGAGATACGTCGCGTTCGGGAAGGTGGGCACCCATCCCCCGTTCTCCTCACGGGTGTTCCAGCCCACATGGTCTCCGTGCACATGCGTGTTGACGACGAGGTCCACGTCCTCGGGACGCACCCCCGCCCGCGCGAGCCGTCCCAGGAAGTCGGTGTCCAGGCCGGAGAAGTGCGGGGTGCCGGGACGTGCACGGCCGTTGCCCACCCCTGGGTCGACCACGACGACCCGGCCGGCACTGCGCAGCACCCACGCCTGCACGGCGGCGAGCACCGCGCCGCTGCCCGGGTCCTGGAAGTCGGGCGCGAGCCACTCCTCGCCCGCACGCCAGGCGTCCTCGATCCCGGGGAACAGATCGCCGGGTGCCCCGAACGGCCCGCGCACCTCCTCGACCTTGATGATTTCGATGTCGCCGAGCGTGATGCTGTCGCTGTCGATATTCATGCCGGCCACGCTACGAACGGCACGGCGAGCGCATCGATGCTCGACGGGCTCAATCCGATACGCGATCGGCTCATCCTTCTCGTCACCTGCCTCTACGCTCTCCCCATGGACGTGGTCAGCGACGCGATAGCCGCCGTACGGACGGGCCGCCCCGAGGCCAACAAGCTCCGGGTGGGCGCACGTTGGTGCGTGCGCCTGGCCCCGTACGAGGGCGCGGGCTTCCACGTGGCCCTCACCGGCGCCTGCTGGCTGCGGACCGACGCCGGAACCGCCCTCGCCCTGCGCCCCGGCGACGCGGTGCTGCTTCCGCACGGTGCGGGCCATGTGCTGGCGGACGCCCCCACCGATCCGGCCCGCGCCGTCCCCTTCGCCGCGGTCCAGGGGTTCCCGCCGGCGCCGACCGGGCCCGGCACGGTGGAGCTCCTCTGCGGCAAGTACCGCCTCGACCACAGCCGCACGCATCCGCTCCTCGCCGAGCTTCCCGACGTCGTCCACCTGCCGCACGACGACCCGCGGACTCCCGAACTCCGCTCCGCCATCAGCCTGTTGTCCCGCGAGGCGGGGGCCCCGGGGCCCGGCTCCTGTGCGGCCGTACCGAGCCTCCTCGACCTCCTCCTCGTCTACATGATCCGGGCCTGGACCGCCCAGGCCCCGGCCCCCGCCCGCTGGCCCGCCGCCCTCGCCGACCCGGTCGTCACCGAGGCGCTGCGCCTGCTCCACTCCGACCCGGCCGAACCCTGGACCGCCGAGCGACTGGCGACCCGCACGGGCGTCTCACGCGCCACGCTGAACCGGCGTTTCGCACTCCTGGTGGGCCGGCCTCCGATGACGTACCTGACGTGGTGGCGGATGACTCGCGCGGCGACCCTCCTGCGCACAGCGGACGCGCCCCTGGAATCGGTGGCCAGGCAGGTCGGCTACGGCTCGCCGTACGCGCTGTCACACGCGTTCCTCAGGGAGTTCGGGGTGACTCCCGGGCGGTACCGGGCGGGCCTTACGGCCGTGGCCACTGCCTGAACACCGGTCTCCCTACGCCTGGGGTCTGGTGCGGAAGCGGACGCGAAATGGCCCGCTCGTTGAAGGCCCCTGTCGGCGAAGTCGAATTCCGCTGTTGTCCGGCGAAGGGCGGGGACGCGAACGCGAAGCGGGACGTGCGGGTTGGTGCTGTGGGGGTGGCGTCCAGCCGGGCATCGATCCGTATGCCGTACTCCCGGTGCTGGGCGGAGACGAACCGCCAGCGGCTGCTCGTCGACTCATCTCCTTCGCAAAATGCCGGGCCGCCTGCTTCAGGATCTCCTTCTCCAACTCCAGCTCGCGAACCTGTTTGCGCATTCGCTTCAGCTCCTCGTACTCGGCCGACGTCAACGGCTCATCGCCCGCCCCCACGGCACCGGCCTGCGCCGCACGTGCCCGCGTGGCCAAGGACTCGGTGTTGACCCCGAGGTCCTCGGCCATGAGGCCCCAGCCCGTCGTCACAAGGGGCCTTCACCACGGCGCACCCGGCCCGAACGGTTCGAAGAACATGACGTCCAGCGGTTGCAGGTCCCGGCCGGTCAGACCGGGGAAGCCGGATTCGGCGGGGCCTCCGCGCAACCACGTGAGCAGGGTCGCCGTGAAGTCGCCTGGCAGGGGCGGTCCTTGGTCCGAGTGGCGTGGGTTGACGGCTACGCGCCATGTCTCGGGCGGGCCGTCCGCGCACCAGCCGATCTGATCCCCGTCGATCGTCGACGCGAACGGCAGGAAGCCGCCGGGCTCCGGCCACGCGGGCATCGGGTAGTACTGGGGATGGGCGGCGCGCAGTTGGCGGTATCCGTCAAGCATGCCCTCGACGGTCGCCGCGAGCCCCTGCTGCCGTGGCCGGTCCAGGGACAGTGGGGCGCTCATGTCCAGCCACCAGCTCCAGTTGCCCGCCCCATACCGCTCCGCGAGCGCCACGAAGTCCGGCGGCAGCCGGGTTCCGAGCCGCTCGAAGACCTGCTCCCATGTGCCGTCGCCCAGATACGGCTCCAGGGGCGATGGAACCAGCGCCACGACGGCGTCGAGGCCCGAGCCCTCGGTGAGCGCCGCGTGCTGCCGCGCGTCCACGGCGGTGCCCGCAGGCGGTGGCGACCAGGGTGCGGCCCCGGCCAGCGGCGGCCAGGCCCGTATCTGTGAGGACAGCGGGCCCAGCAGCCCGTCGGGCTCGCCCGGGTGTGCCACGCCCGTGCGCAGCAGCGTGAACAGCAGCTCCAGGAACGGCACTTCGTAGTCCACCCAGGGCTCGCTCACCCCGACTGCCACATTCGTGGTCATGAGCGTGACGGGCCACTCGTCGGGGTCGTCCGACGCGCCCGTGTTCCAGAAGAGGTGGTCGCCGCTGCTCGTCGTGGCGAAGGCGAGCAGGCCGCCCTCCTCGGGCAGGAAGGGGCGCCGATCCGCGGTGAACATGGTGGGCCGGATCGCCGAGTGCCGGTGCGTCTCGACGATCCATGCGGCGTACTCGAAGCGGCCGTCGGTACTGACGCACGGGGGGTGCAGCCGGATCGCCGCATCCGGGCCGCCTATCTCGGCCGCACCGTACGTCGAGACGAGCGCCTTGTAGTCACCGGGCAGCGGGGTGCCGAGCCAGCCCTCGACCGCCGGCCAGTCGACGGCGGTTACCGGGCCGGGCGGCGGTCCGACGAGGCCTGTGAATGCGGTGATCCGGGCAGAGTGATCCATGGAGCCGAGGATGACACCCCCCACCGACATTCAGACGGGGACCTGGCTCCGCTCGTGGCGCTGACCCGCCCCCTGACTGGCGTTTCGGCCGTCCTCGGGTTGAATCGCTCGGCTCACGGGCGGTGCCACAGCACGCGTGAGCGGCCGGGCCACCGTGTCCTTCAGTTGCCGCACCTGTCGCCAGGCGAGGCCGATTACCACCGCACGTACATGAACTACACCAGAGCCGAAGCAAAACCGATCACGATCAAGGCTCCTGCCAGGCCGAGCATCAAGGCTCGGATTCGCGTGAGGGAGACGGCTCGCACGTCATCGCGATCGCCTCCACACAGCACCCGTGCGTCGGACATACCCAGCGGTGGGGTGTCGATCCAGTGGGCATCGGCTGGTGTCTGACCGCATTGGTTCGCCGGGTTGGCCGTCGTGGCAGTTGGATAGGCGGTGACGTCCGTTCCGACCGCTGGAGGCGCGGTGGCTCAGCCTGTCCGTGTGCGCAGACTGACTGACCAAGAGAGGCAGCGGCTGCAGCAGATCGCGCGCCGGGGCAGCACGAGTTCGATGCGTTACCGGCGGGCGATGATGCTGCTGGCCTCGGCCGGCGGGAACCGGGTGCCGGTGATTGCCCAGCTGGTGCAGGCCGACGAGGACAGCGTCCGCGATGTCATCCACCGCTTCAACGAAGGGGGCCTGGCCTGCTTGGACCCTCGGCGGGCGGGAGGCCGTCCCCGCCTGCTCAGCACTGACGACGAGGACTTCGTCATCCCGACTGCCACTACTCGCCCCACCGAGTTCGGCCAGCCCTTCACCCGCTGGTCCCTGCGCAAACTCGTCGCCTACCTGCGGAAAGTCCACGGCCGGGTGATCCGCTTTGGCCGCGAGGCGTTACGCAGCCTGCTCGCCCACCGCGGTGTCACCTTCCAGCGCACCAAGACATGGAAGGAATCCCTAGATCCGGACCGTGAAGCGAAGCTGGACGGGATCGAGGAGGTCCTGGACCGCTTCCCCGACCGGGCCTTCGCCTTCGATGAGTCGGACCGCTCGGAATCCGGCCCACCGCAGGCTCCGGCTGGGCCGAACGAAAACATCCCGACCGGATGCCGGCCACCTACCACCGCACCCACGGGGTGCGCTACTTCCACGGCTGCTACTCGGTTGGCGACGACCGCCTGTCGGGCGCCAACCGCCGCGAGAAAGGTGCCGCGAACACGCTGGCCGCGCTGAAGTCGATTCAGGCCGCCCGGCCGGACGGCGCACCGATCTACATCATCCTGGACAACCTGTCCGCCCACAAAGGCGCCGACATCCGCCGCTGGGCGAAGAAACACAGGGTCGAGTTGTGCTTCACCCCGACCTACGCCTCATGGGCGAACCCGATCGAGGCACACTTCGGACCGCTGAGGCAGTTCACCATGGCCAATTCCCACCACCCCAACCACCCCGTGCAGACCCGGGCCCTGCACGCCTACTTGCGCTGGCGCAACGCCAACGCCCGCCACTGCGACGTCCTGGCCGCCGAACGCAAGGAACGCGCTCGCATATACGAAGCGAGAAGGGCATCCGCTGGGGCGGGCGCCCGCTCACGACGGCAGCCTGACCAAAACGCTCCGAGGGCCAGACCACCAGCGCCGCGTGCAGCGCACTGAACCTCTCACGGAGCTCCAACGTGGCGATCGGATCGATCTCCATCTGCAAGTGGCACACGTCGTCGTCGCCGTTGGGAGTCAGACGCACGAAAAAGGCGAAACCGTCCCCGACTGGTTCCGCCTTCAACGTCATCGGATTGTTCCGACCGGGAGTCACCGCCGCCGAGAAGCGTCCACTGGACGGCGCGCGCAAGTGAGAGAGCATGCGGGCCACGAAGTCCACGACCTCCGCAGCGCTGAGATCCGCGGTGAAGTCAGCTGTCAGCCAAGAGGACCAATCTGCGGTGATCTGCCAGCTGTCCGCACGGGTCCGAGCCAGATCCAGCCACACGTCATCGTTGCCGAGGCGTATTCGCGGCTCTTCCATCGTCGACCTCCGATATCCATGGTCTGGACTCAAGATCGTATGGGGCGAAACTCCGTCATCGAAAGTCCTCACTCGCCACCCACCCACCCGCGAACCCGGCGAACCTTCCCGGTCAGAGCACTAGCTGGGCGAACTCTGGTGAAACTGCACGGTGTTCCATGCCTTCCAGCACGCCACCTCCCTCCCCGCTGCCCGTCCGAACTCCGGGGGGTGCGGATCCTTTGAAGTGGTGCTCTTGGGTCAGTGCTCGGAGCGTTTACTCAGGAACTGGTTGGCAGCCTCGACTGCTTCCCGGTTGAGCTCTTCGAGCGAGACGCCCCAGTTCTCGTCCCAGCCGTCCAGATTGTGTGCGCAGTGAACGAGGGATTCCAGGTCTTCCGGATATCCAAGGTCGTAAGCGATGTCTGCCCAGATGAGGTGTGTCCCGGTGGCCGGATCGAGAGACCCATCCGCGATCTGGCCGGCGACCCAGTAGGCCATCGCCCACTTCGCGGCCCAGGGATCGGCCGGAGGGTGAAAGGCCAGCCCGAGCTCCTCCAGCACCTGATCAAAGAGCTCGGGTGCTTCGGGCTCCTCGCTACGAAAAAGTCCCGCCAGCATGGCGAGTGAAGGGCTCTCAACGCCGGCAATCAGGGCATCCACCCCGGCCTGGATGAGGCGGTCGGATCCGACATGCCTGCCGAATGCCCTCTCGTGCGCAAGGTGGCTGAGGTGCTTGAGCGCCTCTTCGTGCGTCATCTGGGCCTTCTCCATCGGTGCCGTGGGACGGCAGCCTCGCATCCCCGTCGGGTCAGCGCTAACAGATTTGGGGTGTGCTTTCTGTCTGGGGTGGTGACCTGGGAAGACGCTGGTTGGCAGGGCGGGAGACGGCGACTTGCTTCTACCGTTGCAGAGTGGAGGTGGGGTGCCATGGTGTCTTTGCCGGAAGAGCTTCGGGCACGAGAGGCCGCAGCTCGGCGCCAAGTCGAGGAACTCCAGGCGGAGTCGGCGGAGTTGGCCCTGCGGTTGGAGAAGGCGCGGGAGGATCTATCGCGGTTGGAGATCACGCGGGAGACCGTCGCGCAGGTGCTGGCGGAGCTGTCGGCCGCGGAGGCCGAACCGGACGCGGCGGCGGGCGGTGCGACGGAGACGAATGAATCGTCGGCGCCCCATGGTGTTGGGGTGATGATGGTCCCGCCGTGGCGTGAAGGGCTGGTCGTGGCGGTGTTGCCGGATGTGTACCGGGACATCGTGGAGATCATCGCTGATGCGCCAGGGCCGCTGCAGGCCAAGCAGCTCGTGCCGCGGATCGGTTTGCCGACGACGACCGGGAAGATCGAGGGGACCCGGGGAAAGCTGAAACGTCTGGTCGAGCGCGGCTGGCTGGACGAGGACGCACCGGGACAGTTCACCCTCGCCCGACAAGGTCCGGGACGTGAGCGGACCAACTCCCAGTGACCAAGGGGCTCTTCTTCGTAGATTCGTAGGTGCCAACCAGAACGAATCACTCCCGAAGAAGAGCCCTCGATGGAACCGTATGACGCCTTACCCGAGCCTGATCCGTACTCCGCCTCCCGTGCTGCCTTCGAACGCCTCATATCGACGCTGGCCGACGGTCCGGCAGCGGACATGCCGCATGACGAACTGGAAGTGCAGCTCGAACAGCTGGGACGCGAACTGCTGCGGCAGCTGATGCAGAACCACCTCGATCAGCGAGCCAGGAAGGAAGAGGCCGCGGTGCGAGCGGACGGAGGGCATCCACTGCTACTCGGTCCCGAAGGACAACCGCGGACCTGGCGGGAGACGGGCCACCGTCGCCTGCTGACCTGTGTGTTCGGGCCGGTTCGGGTGTCCCGGATCGCCTATCGCGGCCGGGGCCTTGCCAACGTGCATCCAGCGGACGAAGCGTTGTCGCTGCCCGCTGGCCGGCATTCACGAGGACTGGCCCGGCTCGCGGCCCTGGAAGCAGTCCGCGGTTCGTACGACCAGGCCGCCGCCGCGATCGATCGACGATGCGGCAAGGTGCTGGGCAAGCGCCGCCTCAAAGAACTGCTGGTCGCCTCCGCGATCGATATCGCCGCCTACTACGCGGCGAAGATCCCCACCCCGTGCACCCGCGAGATGCCCCTGGTCATCCAGGTCGATGGGAAGGGAGTCGTGATGCGCCCCGAGGCCCTGCGCGAGGCCACCCGGCGGGCGGCGGCCAAGAGCGCGGCGGCCGGGCGGCGCGGACGCCTCTCCCCCGGCGAGAAGCCCAACCGCAAGAGGATGGCAACGGTGGCCTGCGTTTTCGACACCGTTCCCGCCTCGCGTCGGCCGCACGACATCATTCATCCACCCGGCGGCCGCAGCGAAGCCCGGCCGGTGCGGCCTGGTCCGAAAGCTCAGCGGAAATGGTGCACCGCCTCGGTGATCCGTTCCCCGGAGCAAGTCGTCCATGACGCCTTCGCCCAGGCAGTCTCCCGCGACCCGCAGCATCTGCGGGACTGGATTGTGCTCGTCGACGGCGCCCGCCACCAACTCGACCTGATCCAGGCCGAAGCCGCCCGCCGCGGCATCCAGATCCATGTCCTTCTCGACTTCGTGCACGTCGCGGAGTACACGTGGGCGGCCGCACATGCCTTCCATCCAGTCGGCAGCCGCCAGGCCGAGACCTGGGCCGCGGACAAACTCACCGCGATCCTTGCCGGACAAGCCGGCCGCGCAGCCGCCGAGATGACCGCCCAAGCCACGGCCGAACAGCTTCCGGCCACCCGCCGCGACGCCGTCACCACCTGCGCCCGCTACCTCAACGGTCACCTCGATCAGCTCCACTACGACACCGCCCTCGCGGCCGGCTGGCCGATCGCGACCGGCGCCGTTGAAGGCGCCTGCCGACACCTGATCGCCGACCGCCTCGACATCACCGGCGCCCGTTGGGGACTTGACGGGGCCGAAGCCGTCCTTCAACTTCGCGCACTGATCACGAACGGCGACTTCGAGGACTACTGGACCTTCCACACCGCCCGCGAACATCAACGCCTCTACGCCAGCCCTGACCAGCAGAGCTACCGCCTCACCGCTTGATCCCGACCATCACTCCAGAGGATCCACACCCAACTCCGGGGATGGCCCATTGCCGGCGACGGCACAGCAGGAGCCCGGGCGGGCCGGTCCGGCAGCGGGCTGCGCGGGCGAGCTGCTCTTCGCGGGCGGGTGAGGGTCAGCAGATGTCGTCGGCGTGTTCCCGGAACTGGGAGCGGCTCATGACCTTTCCATCGGCCCACCACTGTCCGGGGGCCAGGCCGTCGATGTCTGCGGCCTTGAAGGTTCCGATCCCGCGGTACTTCACGATGATGGACTGCGTGTCTTTCCGTCCGACGATGAAGTCCACTGAGTAGAACCCGGCCGAAGACAGTTTCCTGGCAGGTTGTGCGGGGCCGTGCCAGTTCTTCGGCGGCTCGTAGAGGCTGATCTGCTGTTCTCCTGTGATCGACTGGGGTGGCGTGGCCGACCAGTGGTCCAGGGCTTCGGGCTCCGCGCCGACCGTCTCATCAGCGACGTGCTGGATGCTGACTTCTTCCATGTGAGTGGCGCTGGAACAGGGCCGCAGCAGGGCCAGCACGTCGCCCTGTGGGCTTTTGCTGACGGCCACCAGTTGGAGTTCCGGCGGGCTGCATCCCGCCGCCAGCAGCGACAGAGCCACGGCCGCACCGGCACTACGGAGCATCCGCACCGTTCTGGCGTGACGATTCCTCACGCGCGTCTCCCCCACACTGCCTCACCGTGCATCCCGCTACGGGCATGCTTCCATCCTCCGGCCCTTCGACCGCCCCGGATGCCGGACTCCCGCGTCAGCCTGCAGCCTCGTAGACCGTCAGGTCCATGTCCAGACCGCCGTACTCGTTTACGTGCGTCAGGTATCCGGCGGAGAACGTGCCGTCGTCCTTGCCGGTCCGTGCATCGAGGATGACGCCGGCGCCGACGTAGACCGCCCCGTGCCAGGCACTGTTCAGTGCGGGCACGTCCCGGGTGGGGTCGTCCTCGTTGATCTCCCACAGCACCGTGTGCGTCCGGGAATCCAGGGCTGCCAGGCTGTGGTCCGCAGATCCGCAGACAATGACAGAGCGCTCGTCGTACACACAGGAGCGCCCCTCGTAGGCGAAGTCGCGCTCACCGGCCTCGGTCA
This sequence comes from Streptomyces sp. NPDC052225, assembly GCF_040679615.1. Classification (NCBI taxonomy): domain Bacteria; kingdom Bacillati; phylum Actinomycetota; class Actinomycetes; order Kitasatosporales; family Streptomycetaceae; genus Streptomyces; species Streptomyces sp. NPDC052225. The sequence continues at coordinate 41,693 of NZ_JBFAVD010000002.1, forward strand.
TCCGCGCGGGACGCCTGCCCGTCGCGGCGTCGAGCAGGGCGTAGGTCTGACGGTTCTCCTTGAACTCCAGAACCATGTCGACCGACATCAGGCCGGCGCCCATGCTCTCGATCTTCAGGCCGAACAGGTTGCGGGAGTCCTTCCAGCGCACCGTCCCGTCGCTGACGGACCGGCCCACCAGGCGCATGCCTCCGTCGGGAGCGGTCCACTTCACGTCGCCGATCTCCGCCTGCCGGGGCAGTTGCTCGCCGGCGATCACGCCGTCGGCGACCACCCGCGCCCCGAACCCGCTTTCCAGCCAGTCGACGCGGCGCGCGGCGAGATCGATCCCGTAGGTGACCATGCTGCGCGGGTCGTCATACACGTCGTCGAAGTCGGGGGTGGTGCGGGCAGTCAGCACGGCGATGCCGTCTTCCACCCCGACCACGGACGGACTGGAGTCCGAGTTGAAGCTCATCCCCTTGGGCGTCGGGACAGCGACCGTCCAAGCGGCCTTGCCGCTCTCGGCGTCCACGGCCCGCAGGCTCACCGTGGACCTTCCTTTGGCCGTGCCCGTGCCGTCGGTGTACTTCTGGTAGGCGAACAGCACCAGAGTCCGTCCGCCCTGATGGACCACGGATGGCTGGGTGCTCTCCCACACGCGTGCGCGCTCGTCCACGCCGGTCGACATGCCCGCGGGTTTCCTCACGGACCACGCCGGACCGCCGCTGCCCCGTGTGTCGTAGGCGCTCAGGCCGGTCTCGGTCAGGACGAACGCCTTCGTCTTCCACAGCGTCGTCTCCGTGTGCTCGGCCTCCGTGGCCGACAGCCGCACCCCGCCGCCGGTGAACTTGCGCGGCGGGTCATAGGCCTTGGCTGCGGGAACTGCCGATGCCTCGTCCCGCACCGGGCGGCGGTAACCGGTGCCGTCCGCCGAGTCACCGGAACAACCGGCCAGCAGGATCACACCTGTCAAAGTCCCGCAGATCACGCCCACGACCGACCATCGAGCGCTGCGCACGAAATCCCCCGTTCCCTGGTACGACGCCGTCCCCACGCGGGAACGACGCGCGCCCGCACAGGCGGCACAGTCGCCACGAAACTGCCGGCATGCCCCTTTTCGGGGCGTCGCCTCGAGACTCATCCGGCGCCTTGACCTGCCGTTGCAGGCCTTTCCGCCTGGCATGTTCGCGCCTCAGCTTGCCCTGCGAGCCCAGCGTCAACAATGACGGGTTTCGCATCGTCAGATAACCAAGGAGTTATCAATGACGAGAACGGGAGGCGCGGGTGGACCTGCCGCGGGCGCTTCCTTGAACGTTCGGTGTGATGGCACGGGGATGCCCCGTTCCTGTGGCCCGAGGATCTTTCCGCTCCACCTCTGTACGTGTCCCGCACGCTCGTGGATAGTCCTATAGCTGTGACAGACACAGCTCGCACTCGCACTCCCGCATGGCCCACAGGCATCAGCGCGATCACTCTCTTCACCGAGGATCTCGACGCCACGAAGCAGTTCTACCAAGAGGTCTTCGGACTGCCGGTGGCCTTCGAGAACGACAACTCGGCCGTCTTCGAATTCGGCAACACCATCATCAACCTGCTCACAGCCACCGCAGCGCCCGAGCTCATCGCACCCGCCCGCGTCGCCCAGCCCGACGTCGGCTCCCGCCTCCAACTCACGCTGCCCGTCGACGACGTGGACGCGATGTGCACGGAACTGACCACCCGTGGCGTCACCCTGCTCAACGGCCCCATGGACCGGCCCTGGGGCATACGGACCGCCAGCTTCCGTGACCCCGGCGGCCACATCTGGGAAATCGCCCAGTGACCGCGACGCCGAACCCCGAGATCCAGACACTCCTGCCGGTCCTGGAAGGACAGAGGCGCCACGTGCTGGGCATACTCGACGGCCTCGGACCCGATGCCCTGCGCCAACCCGTGCTGCCCTCCGGCTGGAACTGCCTAGGCCTGGTCCAGCATCTCGCCCTCGATGTCGAGCGGTTCTGGTTCCGCGCGGTAGTACGCGGCGAGAAGGACGTCATCACGTCGCTGAGCGACGACGGCGACGCCTGGCAGGTGGACGCAGAGGTTCCGGCTGCCGAGGTGCTCGAGCAGTACCGCGCACAGACCGGCCTCGCGGACACCATCATCCGCGCCACTCCCTTGGACGCTCCCCTGGCCTGGTGGCCCCACCACCTCTTCGGCGAGCCACACCTGCACACCCATCGGGACGTCCTGCTCCACGTCATCACCGAGACCGCCTGCCATGCAGGTCACCTCGACACGGCGCGAGAACTCCTCGACGGACGGCAATGGATGGTCCTCACCTGACACCGCCGCCGGCCACGCCACCGCGGCCGGGCAGACCTCCCTCCGGGCCACAGCAACCCCCCAGGGCAGCCTTTGGGCCTCAGCCCGTGCGCGGACCGGTCTCTCGTGCCGCGCGCGCCAGAGCTCGGATGAGGTCAGTCTCGGATGCGGTCGGCCAGATCAGAGCCCACTGGCCAATGGGGGCGTCGTGGGGGCTCAGGTAGCGCAGGCCGGGCCAGCGGTAGTAGCGAGCGGCGTCCCCGTGGACGAGACTCACGGCGTGGCCTGCAGCCACAGCCGCGGCCACTTCCTGGAAGGTGGTGACCTTCGGTCCGCGCCGGATGGGTCGTCCGCTGGGCGTGTGGGTGGGCACCAGCGTCTGCAACCAGTACTCGGGAGTGGGCGGCCCCGAGTACGGCAGAACCCAGTCCGCGAGATCCTCCATGCCCACCTCGTCCCGTAGCGCCAGCGGGTGGTCGGTGGCCACCATGAGCAGCAGCGGTTCGGCGTCGATCACGGGGCCGACGGTGAGGTCGGACTCTCGAACGGGCAGCCAGGCGGATGCGACCTCGACGGTGCCGTCGCGCAACGGGCCGAAGGGATCGGTGAAGTTCATCTCCCTGATACGCAGTTCTACGTCAGGGTGCCGCTTGCGGAACAGGTCAAGGAGGTCGGCCTGGTCGTGGGCCTGGGGCCCGTGCAGCCCGAGCGTGAGCGTGCTCCTGGCGCCGCGGGCGGCGGCGGACGCGTCCCGTATCCCGTCACAGATCTGCTGGTAGCCCACGCGGAAGCTTTCGTGCAACTGGGCTCCGATGGGCGTCAGCTCGACGTGGCGGCTGCTGCGGGTGAACAGGCGAGCGCCGATCTGCCGCTCCTGCTTGGCAAGAGACTGGCTCACGCGCGCCTGAGTCACATGAAGTCGCTGCGCCGTCCGCCCGAAGTGAAGCTCCTCGGCCAACGTCAGAAAGATCTCGATATCCCGCAGCTCCACTGCCGTCCCCCACCGGTCGTCGCCGATAACTCCGGGGTTATCTGATCATGCGACCCGCGCTGTACGGATGGCTGGGCCTGTAGCCGACCACTCACATAGCCGGGCCAGGACCGCGGCAACCGGACGGGGTGCGGCTGCTTCCGGATAGCTGAGCTGGGAAGACGCGGCGCGGTGGAGGAGGGGCGCCGTGGTGCCGTTGGCGGAAGAGCTGCAGACGCACAAGGCCGCGACCCGACAACGAGCGGACCAACTCCGGCCGAGGCTGCTGAGTTGTCTGTCCGGCTGAAGGAGGACCAGGCGGTCGGGGGCCTCTGACCTGGCGGTAGGAGGCACCCTTCCCCGTGGGCTGATCTGCGTGTTCGGGTCGTCACTCCCGCCCAGGCTTTCCTTACCCTCCGTCCGCTGCACTCCAGACCACCGGGCCCGGCCTGAGCCTCTGCCAAGTCCTCGGCACCCTGCAGCACGTGCGGCGGCGGTGGAACAGCATGTGCACCACGGGCGGCCCAAGGCGACTTTGCGGGCTCGCCGGCCAGCGCCTCATGCTCGCCCCGGACTCTCGCGGGGCGTACTCCCTCCTGAAATGCTCCAGGTAGTGGCTGGTCACCTCAAGAGCATCCGCTCCGGTCGGCGGCGGTTGCGTCGGGCGCATGCCAGTGAACTTCTGCCGCCTTACGGCCTGTTGCTCCGTTCCGGACCCCTGAGTCATGCGGGTGATCCTATTCAGGGGCTGCCTCAACCCTGATCAGACCCCAGAGTGTTCGTGTCAACCGTCAGCCGCGTTCCGAGAACGCCTCGGTAGTGAGCTCCTGGAGATCGGCCTGCGACACGTCACGGAGACGCTGCGTCAGCCCCCACCGATGACCGAACGGGTCCAGCAACTGCCCCTCCCCCTGGTACGCCCACGCACGACGCCCGCCTCCCGAACAGACGGGGGCGGGCGTCATGGCGTGAAGATCAGGCAGGCGTGATGTTCTCCGCCTGCGGGCCCTTCTGGCCCTGCGTGACGTCGAAGTTGACCTTCTGGCCTTCCTGAAGCTCACGGAAGCCCTGGGCGGCGATGTTCGAGTAGTGGGCGAAGACGTCCGGGCCGCCACCCTCCTGCTCGATGAAGCCGAAGCCCTTTTCCGAGTTGAACCACTTCACAGTGCCCGTAGCCATCTGTCCTCCAAGGAGACTCGATGCCGGTTCCCGCACCCTGCGGAAACCGAAGGTGATCGTCCTGGTCCTCAGAGACTGCGAACAGCAAGCTGCCCGTGAACTGGCGCGCTCACGGGCGGTACTTCGAACCATGACTGCTAACCCGACGTTACCCGGACAGCCCCGCTTCACGCTTCTTTTCGCTACGCCAGCCGGACACCAATGCGCGTGCCGGGCGAGCGGAAGACGTCCTGGCGACGGTCGTCGTCGCAACTGCGCGACCGTGGAGGTCGTTCGGTCGCATCAGTGTGGGAGGCCTCCGCCGCGACGGCCTGGTGACGTCCTCACTCCGGTACGGCCAGCAGGCCGCGTACGGCCCTCAGCATCAGGCACCCTCCCTGTCCGCGCGCTGATCATCCTGCCGGTCTCCTCGCCGTGCTCCTCGTCGGCTCGTACGAGCTGCCCGAGGCCATCCAGGACCGGCAGTCACGGTATGTACATCACGCATCAGAAACAGCTCAACGCCGACCTGCTGGACTCCATCAACACCTGCTGAGAGGAAGAAGGCAGTCGACGTGGCAGGTACTGCTCCTGGTTCGGTCGTCGCGGCTGTCCGCCCGAACTGCCGAGGACGGGGGGCAAGCGGGCGGCTCCGTCAGAGGGCCGCACCGAGCATCGCGGCCGCGATCTCGCCGCTCTCGCCCGTACGCCAACGATCACCGTGTCGCGCTCGACGATGTGGGCGCCGCACAGAGCGTCGCCCGTGGCAGTCGGCGCGAACACCTCGCCCTCGTCGATAACGCCGACGCCGAGCAACTGGAGTCCGGACACCATCAGGCCGCACACCTGCCACACGATGGAGCGCGACCCGGTCCAGCGCGGCGCCGGGTGCCCGGCGACAGAGTCAAAGGCGCACGATGACGAGGGCCGTGTCGTCGGTGGCGCCGGCTGGGGCGATGAGTTCCCGCAGGACGGCGTCGGCCAGTTCCTCCGGCGTGGCAGCGCGGTGTCGTACGAGTGAACCGACGAGTCGGGCCAGGCCGCTGTCGATATCCTCGTGGCGGCGCTCGATCAGCCCGTCGCTGTAGAGGACGAGCGTGTCGCCCTCGGTGAAGCGCGTCTGCGCCTGCGGTCGGGGTTCGTGATCGGGGCGGGCGCCCAGTGGCGGGTCTGTCGCCCCGTCGAGGAACTCGACCTTCCCCCCACGACGGAGGAGCGCGGGTGGCGGATGGCCGGCACTGCTGTAGGTCAGCAGGTGGGTGTCCCAGTCGATGAATGCCGTCACGGCTGTGGTGTTCTGCGCGCCCTCCACGCTGCGGGCGTACAACCCCAGGACGTCCAGGGCCTGCGCCGGGCCGTCTGCGACCCGGCACGCCGCGCTGAGCGCGCTGCGCAGCAGTCCCATCACCCCGGCAGCTCGCAGTCCGTGACCGACCACGTCCCCCACGGCTACCGCGATGCGATCCCCAGGAAGGTCGACGAGGTCGTACCAGTCGCCGCAGACGTTCAGCGAGCCGAGCGCCGGTCGGTAGCGCACCGCCGCGTGGTGATGCCCCACCGGGCCCGGGGCCGGCAGCATCGCCTCTTGGAGGGCGAGCGCCACTTCGCGTTCGCGGGCGTGAGCCTTGCGCAGCCGTTCGTTGACCTCCTGGAGTTCCCGGGCGCGTATGTAGAGCTCGGCCTCCAGCCGGCGGGCACTGTCTCCTCCGGCCGCACCGCGCGCCTTGATCAGCTCCGTTACCTCCTCCACCCGGTGGAGGAGGAGGATCACCTGCCCGTCCTCATCGAGGACCGGGGCATTGACCGGGCTCCAGTACCGCTTGTCCCACTCGCCGGGCCGCTCGACTGATTCCACGTCGTAGCGCTGCAACGCCATCGTGTCGCGCGCTCCGGTCGACAGAACGCGCTCCAATGAGGCCGCAAGATTCTTGACACCGCTGGCCCCCTCGTCGTCCGGGTTGTCCGGGAAGACGTCGAAGAGATAGCGGCCCACCAGCTGATCGCGCGTCCGCCCGGAGACGCGCTGGAACTCCTCGTTGGCATCCACGTAGCGCAGGTCGGGCGTCAATAGCGCCACCATGCCCGGCAGTGCCCGGAACACAGCGGCGTAGTCGATCTCCGGGTCCGCCATGACCGCCTGCCTGCCCTACGAGAACACCCTGGAGTACCCACCATAAATTCGGCCGCCGTATCCGGCTCGCTCTGCCAGTCTCGAGTGCGCTGCGGTCAGCGGCGTCCGGGCTGCATCACCGGCACTTTGCGCACCAGGTCCGCCGGTCTTCTCGGCAGCTGTTGCGGCTGGACGGCCCTCCCTCCAGGACGGGGCCTGCCCCGACCCGTTGATGGCCCATGTCACTGCCCGGGCGAGCGTGAAAGCCCGCCTCCTACCGGGCCCGAGCGGCTTGGCGTCCCTGCCCGGCCCCGCCCCTGAGGTGCTGCGGCTCCGCCGCGAGCTGCGTCGGCCCCGCCCTCGGAAGAGGACGGGGCCGACGCGGTGCGCTGCCGGCAGCCCCAACTACCGGACACGCGCGAGGACAAGCCACCGGGCCACCCGGCAAGGGCGTCCCGAGGCCGCACGGCACCATCTCACCGCGCCCGCAGCAATCAAACCCTCCGCCGCGCTCTCTCCCGTCGCTCGCACGGCACCACTGAACGCGTCACATCTCCTTCACATGCCCATACCCCTAATTTGCCCCGTACCGGGCATCCGGACAGCACAGCCGACCGTGAGGGACCTTCGCCGTGATAGTCGTCGCCGTGCTGCTCCTGCCCACACTCGCCCTCCTGCTCTTCGGCCTCGACCGCGTCGAGGACCGGATCCTCGCGCCGGTCCATCCACCCTCCCCACGCCACGCCCGTCGGCAGCGGCGCCGTCACCTGAGGCTGATCAGCAGCCCAGCGCCCGACTCCGTGACCGACGACCAACCGCCCCGCACGCACGCTGCGTGATGGGCCGGGGCCGTCGGGAGCCGAGCGGGGACCCCTCTCCATTGCGGAGTCCACCCAGGCGACCACCAAGGGACGCACGTCTACGACACCGGGCGCGGATGCCGGCCCGATCCGTCCGACGGCGTTCCTGCACCGCGGCACACCCCAAGGTGTCCCCTGCCCGTCTGGAGCGTCGCATCGGCCGCCGCCGACGTCCGTGACAGGCCATGGCCTGGACGCCTTGTGTGTGTGGGGGGGGAGCACCGCATCTGGTGACTCCGCCGGATCGGAAAGATATGTGCCAGAGAGTCAGGCGCCGCAGAACTCGGCGTCGACGACCCGCTGTTCGTGGACGTTCCAGTCGCCGTTGAAGTTCAGCGACACCACGTGATCGCCGTCCGCCGTCGCCATGGTCTGCGAGATGGAGCCCTGGATGCCGCCGTTGTGCCCCCACACCTCGGTGCCGCACGCCAGCGTCATCTTCATCAGTCCCAGGCCGTAGGAGAAGTTCGGCAGCCCCTTGATCTCCACGGTCGTCATCATCTGCTTCAGCTCACGCTCCTTCAGGAGCCGGCCGGAGAACAGGGCCCGGTAGAAACGGTTGAGGTCACGGTTGTTGGAGATCATCTCTCCGGCAGCGCCCGCGAAGGAGGGGTTCATCTCCGTGACGTCGTAGACAGCGCCGTCGGCTTCGCCCGGACCGGCGAGTTCACCGGTCAGCTTCGAATAGGCGCGTCCGCTGGGGCCGGGGACTCCGACGCGGTTGCCCGGCACGCTGGTGGAGTTCAGGTGCAGGGGGCGCCGAATACGTTCCTCGATCTCGTGGGCGTAGGAACGGCCGGTGACCTTCTTGATCACCATGGAGGCGATGACGTAGTTGGTGTCCGAGTAGCCCCAGGAGTCACCCGGAGCGAAGGTGGGCCGGTGCGCCATGGCGAGCCGGACGATGCGCCGGGGTGTCCAGGTCTCGTAGCGGTGCTGGAGGAAGGCGGTGCTGAACTCCTGCCGCTTGAAGCCTTCGTCGTCGGTGTAGCTGTAGAGGCCGCTGGTGTGGTTCAGGAGCTGGCGGAGCTTGATCTTGCTGCCGTCGTTGCCGTTCCCCGTCACCAGACCCGGCAGCCAGTGATCCACCGTGTCCTCCAGACTCAGCTTGCCCTCAGCTTCCAACTGGAGCATCACCGTGGCCACGAACGTCTTGGTGATCGAGCCGATGCGGTACCGGCCATCGGTACGCGGCTTGCGCCCCGTCGACAGATCCGCGGTGCCCGCACGATGCGCCCAGGCGGTGTGCCCCGTCTCGGCGAGCACGATGCCACCGGGCGGCCCGTCGCGGACCATCGACTCCAAGGCTTTCCGGGTGGCCTCGTGTCCCGCCCCCGCGGCGGTCGTGGCCCGGGGGCTCTCGGCCGACGCGGGCAGGGTGAGTCCGGCGCTCATCACGGCGGCCGCCATCACCCCGGCTGCGGCGACTCGCATCCTGCGGCCCGGCGGCCGGGGACCGCCGCGCTTGGACGAACGCGCCTCGTCGACCGCGTGCGGGTGCTCATACATGAAGGACTCCTCGGGTGGTGGCGACGACTGAGCCCAGTATTTTTGATCAACGTCCGGGTCCGGGATACCGCAAGCCACCGGCTTGCGGGTGGGGTTACCCCCCGGCAGCTCTCGGAGTTCGGGGAACCACTCTGGTTCGAACAGCCGAGTACGAGCGGCCTGGAATCCCAAGCTGGACGCGGTCGCCCCCACATCTGTGACGTCGGCAAGATCGTGGTCGGGGAGCCAGAGGCCCAGGGCCGCGACGGTCACGGTGCCGTGAAAACGCGCCCTCGTGTCGGAGGCCGATCGCGGGGCCACTGCGTGGGGGGACCCCCAAAGTCATCGTCGAACGACTCCGAGGAAGGGCTCTGGCCCACTTGTTGTGGCCCCGTACGCCGAGTGATTATTGATCTTTCAGGGCGGGCGAGTTCTCTGATGGGGGTTGTTCGTTGACCGGTGACGTTGCGTTCGACGGTGTGCTGACGCGGCTCGTCCCGACCACCGAGAACGACCTCGAGTTGTTGGCCTCATGGTTCGCCGATCCCGACTTCGTGGAGAACTGGGGCGGGATGCCACTGACTCGGCAGCAGGTCGCCGAGAAGTACCTGGGGCGGCGACGCCCGCACGTGGGCTCCTACCTGGTACTCGCAGACGGCACGGCGGTGGGCTACGCCCAGTACTGGCACGCTGATGCGACCGGGGGCGGCATCGACATGGTTCTCACCCCTGACGCTCAGGGACGGGGCCTGGGACCTGACGCGGCTCGGGCTCTGGTCACGTATCTGTGCTCGGAGCGTGGCTGGCGGCGGGTGACCGTTGATCCTGTCGCGGCCAACCTGCGAGCAGTGCGGGCATGGGAGAAAGCCGGCTTCCGCCCCGTGGCACGAGAAGGGCGCGACCTCCTCATGGAATGGCACCCGGCAGAGTAGCCAAAGGCCCTGCAGCCGCGGCCACAAGGAGCGGTCGTACTCCGGCTCACAGAGCTGCTGTTCCTGGCGGTCGCGGACATCGCGGTGCAGTCACTGGACGTGAAGTTGGAGAACGGCCTTCGTCGATCGATCGACCTCGTGCTCGGCACGCAAGGCACCACGGGTTTGCTCTACTGCACAGAACTTAAGCCTCAGGTACCGCTGACCCGTCGCGGAGCGTCGCCGGCAACGCCCCCGGTCGCGTCCGCGTCCGCGTGATCGTGCAGGCTGGTCGCGTGGCCAGTCGCATAGAGAAATACCTCGCCCATCTTGATCGGCTCTCCGGCGGAAGAGAGCCGCGGTTCTTCCCTGTCGAATCGACCAAGCAGGGACTGCGGGGCGTGACGGAGATCGTGTACGACGACCTGCCGGAGGGGCTTCTCACGACGCTCACCTACGGGTTGTCGCTGGTGGAACACCCGGACTGGCAGCACGGCTCGCCGGAGCTCTGCCTCAGCGTGAATTCGACCGACGTGATCTGGGCCCACGCGGTGGGCTTCCTCGCCGAGCAGCTCCGTGGCACCTGCCCCTTCACCTACGGCAGCACCATTGACTTCGGGGAGCGAATCGTGCCGGAGTCGCGCATGACGGCATTCTGCGTTTTCGCTCCGATGGTCCTCAGTAGAGAGGACTACCTGGGCATCGACGTCGGTGTGCCAGGACACGAGGGACACGATGTGATCAACGTCCAGGGGATGTACCCCATCCACGAGGTGGAGCGGCAGTTCATCAACGAGCGTGGGCTTGAAGCCTTCTGGAGAAGCGAGTGGGTACCCACTGACGTGCTGCGCGGGCCCGCGATCTGATTCGGATGCCTTGATGGGTGACACCGGGCGAGCAACACTCGTTTGTGTAGGAGTGCGAACCCAGCACGGCCGGGCATCTCACCTGCGGCCATCACGCTGGAAACCGAGCAGCGTCTTGGTGGCTCGCGCCAACACTTCCAGCCGTAGGGGATCTCATGAGCAAGAGCGTGACCGACGAACAGATTCAGGCACTGGCCGCAACCGCGCAGCCCTACAGTCTGGCGCTCCTTCAGTGGGGACCGGAGCGAGCCAGGGAAGGCGCGGACACGATCGAACTCGAGCACCAGCGGCGCATGGTGTCGCTGCGCGCGGAAGGGGTTATCGCGATCCTTTGTCCGGTGACCTCCGATACCGTGGCCGGCGCCGCGATCATGACCGTGCCGGCCAAGGAAGCCATGGAGATCATGGCTGAGGACCCTTGCGTCCAGGCCGGGATGATGCACTGCGAGGTCTACCCGTGCCACGGCTTCCCCGGGGACGCGCTGCCCGCCTGAACGGTCCCGACTGGTACGGCAGTCCGGCCCGCACAGGGCGGGGCGGTCGGCGGATCCTCGGTCTGCGTGCCGACGTGGCCCGCCTGGCGACGGCGTCAGCGTGTGTCGGTCATCCCGCCGGTCACGGCGATGGTCTCGCCGATCGTGTAGCTGGAATCGGCTTCAGAGGCGAGGTAGACGAAGGCCGGGGCGAGTTCCTCCGGCTGAGCAGCGCGTCCCAGCGGGTCGGAAGCGGCGAGGTTCTCCCGCAGGTAGTCGTCGGTGAAGCGCTGTCCCGCGAGGTTCAGGACAGTCCACGTGGGACCGGGTGCCACGACGTTCGCGCGGATCCCGCGTGCGGCCAGGTGCGGGGCGATCGACTTCGTGAAGATGATCTGCGCGGCCTTGGACGCCGCGTAGTCCATCATCAGATCGCTGCCCTTGAGCCCCTCCTCCGACGCCGTCGCGATGATCGCGTCTCCCCGCTTCAGATGGGGCAGGGAGGCCTGTACCAGGTGGAAGTAGGCGTAGACATTCGTCTTGAACGCCAGGTCGAACTCCTCGAAGTCCAAGTCCTCCAACGAGTTCTGGCTGTTGAGCCGGGCAGCGTTGCTCACCAGGATGTTCAAAGCGCCCAGGGTGCTCACCGTCGTGTCCACGGCGTGTCGGCAGAAGTCCGGATCGCACAGGTCGCCGGGGATCAGCAGGCAACGCTGCCCCTCGGCTTCGACCGCCTGGCGGGTCTTTTCGGCGTCTTCCTGTTCTTCGGGCAGGTACACGATCGCCACGTCGGCGCCCTCCCTGCCGTACAGCACCGCCACAGACCTGCCGATGCCCGAGTCGCCGCCGGTGATCAGTGCCACCTTGCCCCGCAGCTTGTCCGAGCCGCGGTACCGCGGCGCCTGGTAGCGGGGCGGCATCGACATCTTCGACTCCAGGCCCGGCCGCGTCTGGCGCTCGAACCGGTACGGCGGCGTCGGCTCACCGCCGTTGCCCGGGCTGGTGGAAGAACCGTCGTGCTCCACAGTCATCAGTCTGAACTCCCGATCACACGTATACAGACGTCCTCACTGCGTAACCCGCATGCGAACCCCGAAACGCACCGCCGACCTCGGCGGACGGCGAAGCACGCGCGCGAGGGTCTTCGCCGGTGTGCGCGATCTGGTGCCGCGTCGGCTGCCCGGCCGAACCGCTGAGCGGCGCCCGATGGTGCGGCGATCTCACGCGCGCCCGTGGCCCAAGCCTTGAAGAGGGCGATCGCCTCGCACTCGGCGAACGACAGGGAGGGGCCCCGAGGGCTCGCCCGGAGTCGGTTACTCGATCAGGCCCTTGCTCCGCAGGAGCGGAAGGACTTGGTCCCGCACGGCGGGAGCGAGCACCAGCCCCGGCTCGTTGCCGACGACCCACCGCATGTCCGCGAGTTCGGCGGCGGGCTGCGGCTCGCAGGTCAGGCCGGCGGTGAAGACCGTCATCAGCATCGGCACCCCCTCCAGCGCCGCCACGGCCTCGACCTCGGCCAGCGGCTCCGGTCGCACCGGCTCGACACCGAGTTCCTCGCGCAGCTCCCGCCTCAGCGCGGCCAGGGCGTCTTCCCCAGGATCCGGCTTCCCTCCGGGCAAGTAGAACACCTCGGGTGCAACTGTCTTGCTGACCACGAGCAAGCGCCCTTCGACCACCACAGCGGCTGCCGCGACACGCAGCGTTCCATCCGTCTGACCGGCTACAACAGCATCCTTCGTCATACCGGTCACCCTGTCACGGCGCGTGTCCAGCCTCGTCGGCCGTCGGCACCCGCTCCGACGCCGCCCCGGACGGTACGTGCTCCGGGTGACCCACCGTCGGGGCAGGACGACGAATCGCGGCAACCGCCTTGAGCGCGTGCACCTGCAAGTACGCTCGGCGAGGACCAGGCGGTGGAACAAGACCTGCACCGAACCCGCACGCGTCTGCTGAGCCCTTGGAAGGCCACTGAGCCTACGGGAGTTCCTTGCGCATCAACGTGCACATCGTCTCGTAGCGGCGCAACGACCCGTCAGGGGCTTGCACGTCCCACGAGTCCGGCTGGCGGTCGTATGCGACATAACCCAGCCTTTCGTAGAGCGCACGTGCCCGGGGATTGCTCTCCTCCACACCGAGTTCCGCATGCCGCAGACCGCGATTTCTGATTCGCTGCTCCGCAGCTTCAACCAGGAACGTACCGATTCCGCACGACTGCAAGGCGGGGTGGACTGCCAGCTGCCACAAAGTGCCGACGCCCTTCTTGACCTGGTAGTCGACACCGCCTTTCGCCACAGGGATGTCCGTTGCGGGGCAGACGGCAAGGTAGTCGACCTCGCCGGACCGGACACGGTCCAACTGCCTGGCGACGCCGGCCAGATGGTGGCCGGACCCCGCCCACTCGCACGACGCCAGGTCTGCGTGCACCAAGTCTCGGGCTGACAGCTTCAACACAACACTGACCATCTTCAGTACCTCCGGCGAGCCAGCATCCATGCCGATTGCATAGAGCGCAAAGCTGTTTCCTCTGCCCACCCCGGCCGCGAAGGCGATGAGCGTCGTCAGAACCTGACACAGCGGCAACTCGGTGCGCTGCTGCGGCTCTCCAAGTCGGCTACGGTCCGGATCGCCCCTCCCCTCAGGCCGTTTCCGGCTCTGCGGTGGCGCAAGCAATGGGCACGCAACGACCGATGCCTGACGGACCGCTGTTCAGCGAGGCCCAAGTCCCGTTGTGCCGTCGAGGAGTTCGCGGGCGATGTCCAGATGGCCGGCGTGCCCAGTGCCCGTATGTCGAGCCCGTCGACAACGGCCAGCACGCTGGCTCGCTGCGCCGCGAGAAACGCCAAAAGCGTCTTCTTCTCTGTGCTTTCCGCACTCCTGTGGGCATGGTGCCAGGAGCCACTGACAAGCAGGCCAAACGGGCCGGCAGGCGCTCCCAACTGACAGGTCACCACTGGGGCCATGCAAAGCCGTCGGACGATCGCCACACGGGTCCGCCCTTCGGGTCCGGCCGCATGCTAGGGCGGGGGTCCTGGATCGACGAGTCCCCCTCGTGGCGGCAACGTGAAGGCACGCCGGAGGTATGACGGATTTCGTCAACTTGATCCTTCGATGGCAGAACGTGGCGCTTTGCATCTCGTTGCCACCACGGAGACCGGCTGTGGAACTTGGCGCCTTGAGACGCGCGCCGGGGGAAGTGCACACTCCGCAGCCGGCTCTCCTCGTGGAGGCCTGGCCTCGTTCCTCGAACCGACGAGGCCAGGCGCTCCCCGACCGCCGACAGCCGGGGAGCGCTGATCATTTCAGCGTGCGGTCCCCCGATTTCGTTACTTCTGGTGAGGTAAAGGTGCCGGCACCCGGCCGGCGGCAGGTCCGCCCACCGCCGGGGAGCCGAGTTCTACGTCGTGAGTGACCGGCAAGTCGCCGCCATGGCGCGTGCTGTCTACGGCGCGAAACAGGACAGCGTGCACATCATCGGTGACCAGACGTCGCGGTGCGGCTCGTGCCCGCCGGAGGGAAAGCAGACACCTGCCCGCCAGACCGGCCCGCTGGGGCCGGGCCAGCGCGCCGATGGGGCCGCGCGGTCCGGGGCATCTTCCTGACTTGCGCGCGTTTTCCCTCGCCGAGGCCCGTTGTTCCAAGGGCCCCGGCCGAGGCGGCACCAAGATGTCAGTAAGGCAGGGGCGGACGGTTGCGCAGCGTCCAGCGGCGTTCCGCGTAGGCGAGGTCGTCGCGCCACAGCCGTCCTGCCGCCTTGCGCATGAGGGGGCGCAGGAGGAAGGAGGCGTGGCGCGCGACCGTGAAGCCGGGGCGCTCGGAGGTGGCGAGCACCGCCTCCACCACGGCCGTGCGGGGCGTGCGGTGTCCGGGCGGGGTCAGGGGCGTGGCGTGGGTCTCGACGACCGAGTCGCGTCCTTCGCCGTCCGTGATGTGCATGACGACGGTACGGGGTTCCGGGGCCGTGAAGACCGCGCGGACGGGGACCACGAGCCGGGAGGTGAGCTTGAAGGAGACGTCGACGACGAACCGGTCGGGGTCCCCGGTATCGCCCCGGGGGCTGTCGGTGACCTTCAGGTCGACGAACGAGTACGGGTGGAACCAGGCGCCGTGCCACGGGTCGAGGCGGTTGGCGACGATGTCCTCGGGTTCGCAGCGGCCGACGCCGGTGTAGACGGCACGGACGGAGCGTGCCAGGTCCGGGCGCGGAGGGATCACGGGCCGGTCGAGGGGCTGCTCGCCGTCGACGCCGTCGAGGCGGACCCACATCAGGACGCCGTCGTCGTGGACGGGCAGCGTCGGCCAGCCCGGGGCGCCCCGGGCGTCGAGCGCCATGCCGTGCCAGTGGCAGACGAGGGTTCCGCAGCGTACGGGGCTGTCCTTGAGGGGTGCGCCCAGGTGCGGGCAGGATCCCGGCCCCGCGACGAGGTGGCCTTCCCCGTCGCGCCAGACGACCAGCTCCCGGCCGGCCACGGTGCGGCCGAGGGGGGCCTGGGCGGGTACGTCGCCGGACGCGCCGATGACGTACCAGTTGCCCGAGGGGCGGGTCTGCGACCGTTTGAGGGCCGTCTCGATCAGCGCGGGCCGCGCCTGGCGCCAGGTGGGCTCCTGTCGTTCCCACGCCTGGGGGTGCCTGCGCACGGTCAGCGGGAGCCGGGGCCGACGGGGCTGGTCCCTCATGCCGCCCTCCCTTCCCGGGCCTCCCGGCGTACCGGGGCGGCGAGGTCGAAGGCGTCGGGTCCGTGACCGGCGCCAGGAGAATGCGGGGTGGTCACGAGGGGTGGCGAGCCGTGCCGGATCCGGGCGTGCGCGATGCGGACGAGTCCGTCGAGGGCGACGACGGCGCGTCGCCGCCGCGGGACGACGGCCCGCCGGTGCAGGACGTCGTACCCGTCGTCGGCGACGGCGTCGAGGATGCCGGCGTAGAGGACGAAGGCGCTGCGGATACAGGGGCGGGACACCGGATCCAGCAGGGCGATTCCGGGGACGGCCCGCCGGTAGACATCACGTGTGAGGGCTTCGAACGCCTTCAGCGCACGGGTGATACGGGGGTCGCGGCGCCCGGTGTCCCGGCTCCAGCGCAGCAGTTCGCGGTCGGCGCCGTGCGCGGCGAGCAAGTCGGCGGGGAGGTAGACGCGGCCGCGGTCCAGGTCCTCGCCGACATCCCGGAGGAAGTTGGTGAGCTGGAAGGCCACGCCGAGGTCCGCGGCGTACGGCTCCGCCTCGGCGCGCGGCACGGTGGTGCCCAGGACGGGGAGCATCTGCAGACCGATCACCGCCGCGGATCCGTGCATGTAGCCCCTGAGGTCGGCGTACGTGGGGTAGTCCGTGACCGTCAGGTCGTCGCGCATGGCGGACATGAAGTCGTGGAAGTGCCGCGGGTCGATCGCGTGGCGCCGCGCGGTGTCGGCCAGGGCCTGGACGACGGGTTCGCGGCTGTGGCCCGTGCGGAGGCCGTGCCGCAGGCTGGTCTCCAAGTCCTCCAGTGCCAGGGCGCGTTCGAGCGGGGTCCCGCGGCTGTCGTGGGTGTCGACGAGGTCGTCGGCCCAGCGGGCGAAACCGTACAGCGCGTGCACGGCGGGGCGCCGGTGGGCGGGCAGCAGTCGGGTGGCGAGGAAGTAGGTCTTGCCGTGCCGGGCGTTGAGCCTTCGGCAGTGGGTGTAGGCGCGGCGCAGGGCAGGGTCGGTGATGCCGGCAGCGTCGAGTTCGCGGGCGGTCACGAGGGGGTTCCTCCAACGGTTTTGAGCAGGGCGCGGCCCCGGGAGGCGCGGGGAGTGGGGGTTCCGGTGATGCGCTGCGCGGCGAGCTTGCCGGAGAGCAGCACGGTGGGCACGCCCACGCCGGGTGTGGTGCCGCAGCCGGCGAGGACCGCGTTGGCCGTTCCGCGGACGAGGTTGCGGGGGCGGAAGGGGCCGGTCTGGGCGAAGGTGTGCGCGGCGGAGAAGGGGGTGCCGGCGGCGTGTTCCTGGGCGTGCCAGTCGGCGGGGGTGACCAGGCACTGCTCGTCGAGCGAGTCGCTGATGCCGTCCAGGCCGCGCCGTTCGAGTTCGGTGAGGAGTTCGGCGCGGTAGCGGGGTGCCAGGTCGCCCCATTGGGCCGGGCTCGGGCCGATGTCGGTGTTCGGGCAGGGCGCCAGGATGTAGTGCAGGTGCCGGCCCGGGGGCGCCAGGGTGGGGTCGGTCGCGGTGGGCCGGGTGATCAGGAGGGACGGGTCACTCATCAGGCGGCCCGCGCGGGTGAGTTCGTCGAACGTCTCGTGCCAGGCGGAGCCGAACGAGATCGTGTGGTGGGCGAGTTGCGGCCAGGTGCGGTCCGTTCCCGCGTGCAGGATCACGGCGGAGGGGGCGTGCCGCACGGGGGCCGGACGGCGCGGGATGCGGCCGAGCAGTCGGTAGGTGACGGGCAGGTCGGGGGTGAGGACGACCGCGTCGCAGGGGATCCGGTCGTCGCCGGTCACGACGGCGGTGACGCGGTCCCCCCTGCGTTCCAGACGCTGCACGCTCTGGCCGTAGCGCAGGTCGGCGCCGGCGTCGCGGGCGGCGTCCGCCATGGCCTGTGGGAGGGCGTGCATGCCGCCGCGCGGGAAGTAGACCCCGGCGACGGTGTCCATGTAGGCGATGACGGCGTAGGCGGCGAGGGCGCGGGCCGGGGGCACTCCGGCGTACAGGGCTTGGAAGGAGAAGACGCGGCGCAGGCGTTCGTCCTTGATGAACCGGCCGATCTGCGCGTCCATGCGGCCGAAGCCGCCCAGTGCGGCGAGGCGGACGAGGTCGGGGGTGAGCAGTTGCAGCGGTGAGTCGAAGTTGGTGTCGATGAAGTGCTTGGACTGCGCCTGGTACAGGCGGTGCAGCCAGCGGCGCAGACGGACGTACCCGGCCGCGGCCTGGGGGCCGGCGAAGTCCTCGACGGCCTGTTGCATGGCCTGCGCGTCGGTGTGCACGTCCAGGGTGCTGCCGTCGGCGAAGGAGGCGCGGTAGGCGGGGTGGAGGGGAAGGAGCTCCACCCGGTCGGACAGGCGTTCACCGACGGCGGCGAAGGCTTCGTCGGCGAGGTCGGGCATCGTCAGTACGGTGGGTCCGGTGTCGATGTGGTAGCCGCCGCGCACGAGGCGCCCGGCGCGTCCGCCGGGCTGTTCGTCGCGTTCGACGACGGTGACGCGGCGTCCGGCGCCCAGCAGGTGCAGGGCCGCGGCGAGGCCGGAAAGGCCCGCGCCCACGACGACCACGTGATCGGTCTTTCCGCGTACGGTCTTCACCTGGCTGCTCCCTGGGCTGCGGAGGTCGCGGTCGGCCGGGCCGAGGCGGTGAGGGGTGTGGGGACGGTGGTGGATCCGGCCGCCCGTTGGAGCAGCAGGCGCAGCCGGGCGTGCGCGACGGGATCGAGGGGGACCGCGTTCAGATGGCGCATGCTCTGCCCGATCAGCCGGCGGATCTTCTCCTCGACGGCCTGGCGGGCGCCGGTGCGTTCGAGCACGTGCCGGATCTCGTCGAGACCGGCGTCGTCGAGGTCGGGCCGCCCCAGGCAGGTGTCGAGGACGTGCAGTGCGTGCCGGTCGCCGTCCCGTTCGGCCTGAGTGTGGGCCAGGGCGACCAAGTAAGTGGGTTTACCGGCTCGCAGATCGCCCGCTGCGGGCTTGCCGCGCCGGTCCGCGTCGCCGAAGGCGTCTTCGAGGTCGTCGCGCAACTGGAACGCGAGTCCGGCGCCGCGGCCCGACGAGCACAGGGCGCGCACGGTGGTGTCGTCCGCGTTGCCGAGGAGGGCGCCCAGGTGCAGCGGTCGCTCCACGGTGTAGAGGGCGGTCTTCAGGCAGGCGGCGCGGACGGCGTGGCTGAGGGACCGGGTCCGGGTGTGCTCTCCCTGAATGTCCAGGTACTGGCCTGCCACCATCTCCAGGCGCATCTGCGACCACGTCTCCCGGATCCGTCGCAGCTGGTGGCCCGGCAGGTCGAGGGCGGCGGCCTCGTCGTCGGCCCAGGCCAGCGCGAGGTCGCCGGCGAGGATCGCGGCCGACACGCCGAAGGGTGCGCCGCCCTCAGGAGCGGAGCCCGCGTACTGCGCCGCGAAGTCGGCGTGCACGGCCGGGTGGCCGCGCCGGGTGGCGGCCGCGTCCATGAGGTCGTCGTGCACCAAGGCGCAGGTCTGTATGAGTTCGAGCGCGGCGCTCAACTGGAGGGCCGCGTCCACCTGCGGCTCGTCCGGAAGTCCGCAGGCGCGCAGGCCCCACCAGAGGAACTGCGGGCGCAGCCGCCGTCCGCCGTCGAGGGTGAAGCGTGCGACGCGTCCGGCGACATCGGCGCCGAACGTCGCGTTCACGGTGGTGGCCTGTGCGACGCGGTGGGCGAGCAGCGGGGCCAGACGGTGCTCCACGGCCTGCGCCACATCGGCATCGATCTGCCGTACCCGCACGGACCGCACCTGGTGGGCGCCATAGCTGCGCGCCATGTCCGCCCCTCGGTCCGCCCCGTCGGGTGGCGCCGCCGTCGCGGTGGCGCCCGCTGCCTCGTCGGGGGGCATGTCGACTCCTTAGGTGTGGCTGTGACCAGAGGTGTTGTGTAGGTCCATTCCTTGCCCTCGCCGCGATCGGATGCGCCGGATTGCGGCAACCGGAGCAACGCTCCCGGAGCGGGGGCGCGCCACGAAGATCTTTCCGATCGCCGAGATCGCGCATCCGTGCCCGCCGCGGCGGTAGAAGGGGTGTGCGGAGCACGAGGACGAAACCCCGGAGGTGAGCGTGCGGTCGGACGTGGTGATCATCGGAGCCGGAGCCGCCGGCCTGTCCCTGGCGGAGCGGCTGTGCACCGCCCCGGCACGGCCCGCCCTGTCCGTGCGTCTCGTCGAGGCGCCCGCGGGACCGCTGCGCCCCGCACCGCGCACCTGGTGCTTCTGGGAGCAGGGCAAGGGCCGGTACGACGATGCCGTCACGGCGTCCTGGGACCGGCTGCGGGTGCACGGCCCCCGGGGCCGTGCCATCGACGCGGGCACGGGCAGGCTGCGGTACAAGATGATCCGCTCCCCCGACTTCGAGGCCGTGGTGGAGCGCCGACTCGCCTCACGCCCCGGCCTGGTCCGCACGGAGGGCACCGTCGAGAGCGTCGAGGGCGGTGCCGGGGGCCCGCGCGTGCTGGTGCGCACCCCCCTGGGGGGATGCGAGAGTCTCGCCGCGCGCTGGGTGTTCGACTCCCGGCCCCTGGGCAGTCTGCCGCCGGCCCGAACGACCCTGCTCCAGCACTTCAGCGGCTGGTTCGTGCGCACGCGACAGCCCGTCTTCGACCCGCGGGCCGTCGAGCTGATGGACTTTCGCACTCCGCAGCCACGGCGCGGTCTGGCCTTCACCTATGTCCTGCCCACCAGTGCCCGCACCGCCCTCGTGGAGTACACGCAGTTCTCCGCGTCCGTACTGCCGACCGAGCGTTACGAGCAGGCGCTGCATGCCTACATGCAAGACGTTCTGGCGGTCCGTGACTTCAGCGTCGAGGCGCGGGAAGGAGGCGTCATCCCCATGACGGACGCCCGCTTCGCACGCCGGACGGGACCCGGAATCTTCCGGATCGGCGCGGCGGGAGGTGCCACCCGTCCGGCGACCGGCTACACCTTCGCCGCCATCCAGCGCCAGTCGTCACTGATCGCCGACGCGCTGCTGGCGGGGCGCGACCCCGCGCCGCCGAGGCCTCACTCGCGGCGGTCGATGGCCATGGACGCGGTGCTCCTGCACGGGCTCGCGGCAGGGCACGTCGACGGAGCGGCGTTCTTCACCCGCCTGTTCTCACGCGTACCCGCCGAGCGGCTGCTGCGTTTCCTCGACGGCACGACGGCCCTGCACGAGGACCTCTCGATCGGTCTGCACAGTCCCGTCCGCCCCCTCCTTCGCAGTGCGGCCGAACTCCCCACCCGTCCATGGCGGCCCGCCTCCGCGCCGTGAAACACCTCTGCACCGCCCCTGACCTCAACCGCTCCCCGTCGAGGAGAACCATGACCACCATGCGCGACGCGACACTGGCGTCGGCTTTCGACCACGCCGCGCGCAGTTACGACGCTCTCGTCACCGCCAACCCCGGCTACCACGCCCACCTGCGCCGCTCGGCGCGCCGCCTCGGTCTGCGGGGCCCGGGGCGAGGGCTGCGGATCCTGGATCTGGGCTGCGGCACGGGTGCGTCCACCGCCGCTCTGCTGTCGGTGCTGCCGCAAGCGCGGATCACCGCCGTCGACGCCTCGGCGGGCATGCTGGAGCGGGCGGCGGACAAGCGCTGGCCGGCCGGTGTCACCTTCGCCCATTCCTCGGCGGAGGAACTGGCGACGGCGGGGATCGGCGACTCCTTCGACGCGGTCTTCGCCGCCTACTTGTTCCGCAACACCGCCGATCCCGACCGGATCCTGGGCTCCGTACGGCAGCTCCTGGCACCCGGTGGCCGGCTGGCCGTGCACGAGTACACGCTCAGCGGCGCCCGGCGCCACCGGGTCCTGTGGTCGGCGGTGTGTGCCGGACTGCTGCCGGTCACCACCGCGCTGGGGGACGGCGCCCTCTACCGGCATCTGTGGCGCAGTGTCGTCGAGTTCGACACTGCCGAGCGATTCGCGCACCGACTGACCTCCACGGGCTTCGAGCGGGTACGGATCCTGCCGCTGCCCGGCTGGCAGACCGGCATCACCCACACCTTCGTCGGCCAGGTGCCGCAGGATCGGACCCGCGTATGAACCGCCGACACGGCACGCCGCCCGGCATCCTCGACCGCCGAGCCGTCCGCATCCCGGCGGCGGCCGGATCCTCGCGTGTCACGGGAGCGCCGCCGACGGCGGCTGTCGTCGGCGGCGGGATCGCCGGGCTCGCTGCCGCCGTCGCCCTCGCCGAACGCGGCGTGAAAGTCACCCTGTTCGAGCGCGAGGCCGTGCTCGGCGGGCGCGTGGCCGGCTGGGACACCCGGCTCGCCGACGGCTCGCCGGTCACCATGAGCCGCGGCTTCCACGCCTTCTTCCGCCAGTACTACAACCTCCGGGCGCTGCTGCGCCGGACCGACCCGTGTCTGGAGCGGCTGACACCGCTGCCCGACTACCCGCTGTGGCACGCCGACGGGATGCGGGACAGCTTCCGGCACGTTCCGCGGACGCCCCCGTGGAGCGCCCTCGGGTTCGCTCTGCACAGCCCCACGTTCGCCCTGCGCGACCTGCCCCGGATGAACGCGCGCGCCGCCCTCCCGCTGATGGACGTGCGGGTGCCCGAGGTGTACGAGCGCCTGGACTCCGTCAGCGCGCACGACTTCCTGCACGCGATCCGCTTCCCGGAGGCCGCCCACCACTTGGCGTTCGAGGTGTTCTCGCGCAGCTTCTTCGCGGATCCGCGGCACCTGTCGGCAGCCGAGATGGTGCTGATGTTCCACATCTACTTCCTGGGCTCCGCCGAAGGGCTCCTGTTCGACGTGCCCGACGACCCGTTCCCGGCCGCCTTGTGGGATCCGCTCGCGCACTACCTGGAGAAGCTCGGCGCCGACGTCCGCGTCTCCCAGCCGGTCGACCACCTCGCCTCGCATCCCGACGGCGGCTTCACCCTCACCGCGGGGACGCACACCGGGCGCTACGACGCGTGCGTCCTCGCCCTGGACACCGGCGGTCTGCAACACCTGCTCGCGCACAGTCCCGCCCTGGCCGCCCCCTCCTGGTACGCCCGCGTCGCCCGGCTGCGCACCGCTCCCCCGTTCCTCGTGTCCCGGCTGTGGCTGGACCGTCCGGTCGCGCCCGAGCGGGCCGGGTTTCTCGGCACGAGCGGTTACGGGGGCCTGGACAACGTCAGCGTGCTGGAGCGCTGGGAGAACGAAGCGCACAACTGGAGCCGGCGCACGGGCGGTTCCGTGGTGGAGCTTCATGCCTACGCGGTCGCGGACGGCACCGACCGGGCCACCACGCAGGAGGCTCTCCTCGACCAGTTGCACCGGGTGTATCCCGAAACCCGCGCGGCCCGGATCGTCGACGCCCGGCACGAGTGGCGCCAGGACTGCCCGATGTTCCCGGTGTCCGGATACGACGACCGCCCCACCGTGCACACGTCCCATCCCCGCCTCATGGTCGCCGGCGACCTGGTCCGCACCGGCCTGCCGGTCGCGCTGATGGAGCGGGCTGCGACGAGCGGCATCCTCGCGGCGAACGGGCTGCTGCGGCAGTGGCGGGTGCGAGGACACGACGTGTGGAGTGTTCCGCTGCGCGGACGGAGCCGGCTGCTGCGACGGCTGGCCCGGTGAGGGCGCGAACCGCTCGGTCGGCGCGCTCGGGCGGGCACCCCGCTTTCAGCGCACCCGCGCCGACGCCTCTGGTGCGAGGAGGGCGAGGGCCTCGCTGAGACCTTGAGGGTGCAGCGCTCCCGCGACGGCGCAGCCGCGCCAGCCGGGGCCGGCGAGGGCCAGACCGGCCTGCTGTCGTGCGCCGCTGGGCCCCCAGGCCATGGTCAGGAGGTGATGGGCGAGCGGGGTGTTCGCCAGGGACCGCGTCTGCGACCAGAGCACCACGGAGGCCGGGCCCGTGCGGCGTACGACGGCGATGAGTGCCTCGGCGGGCAGGGCGGCGCCCAGCATGCGCACGGACCGGCCGCGCTGAAGCAGCGCCGCGTGGAGCGCTTCGATCGGCAGGGTGTGCTGTTCGCCGGGGACGCAGGCCAGCAGGACGGGCGGGCCGTCGCGGCGCTCAGGTGCCGGGCCGAGGAGGAACGGCGCGCTGCGCAGGGCGGTGGAGACATGCCAGGACAGGAGGTGTTCGACCTCTACATAGCGGTCTCCGGCGGTCTCCCACTTACGGCCGACCGCATGCAGGGTCGGCATCATGAGCTGTTCCCAGGCTGCCACGACTCCGTGACGGCGGATGAAGGTGTTCAGCTGCTCCTCGATCGCGTCGGACTGCAGCCGCACGGCGGCCCGGGCGAGACCGCGGCATGCGGTGCGCACCACCGCGGACGGCACGGAACCGGGCGGGTGCGCATCGGTGCCCTCGGGGACGAACGGTGTGGTCCCGCCGGGCCGTGCGTCCGGGTGCGCGGCGGCGGCTCGCTCCTTGGCCGTGCGCGCGGCTTCGGCCGGCGGCACTCCCGAGGCCGTCAGCCGGCACATGTCCTCGATCATGGCGACGTCCTGGGGTGACCAGCGGCGGTGACGGCCGTGCTCACGCCGGGCCGGCCCGAGGCCGTAGCGCCGGCCCCACGACCGCAGAGTCGTTGGAGAGATACCCAGTCGGCGGGCGAGTGCGCCCGACGTGATGCCGGCGTCGACGTCCGCGCCGGGCGGGACGTGGCTGGCTCTCGGCCGTTGGGCAGGTGGGTCAGCATGCATACGCCAAGCATATCGACGCAGAATCGATGCTTCTCAGGAGAGAGCTGCCCAGCGCGCGAGATCCACGGTCCGCTGCATCTGTTTCGCCGTAGCGGCCTGAACGATCGGTGACGGTGATACGGCTCCCCCGCTCCGGTGGGCCCCTCCCGCTCCTTGACCCCCCGCAGCCAGAGGTGAGCGATGCCGGCCCCACCCCAGACCCGCCATCCCTCGTCCGGGGACCTTGCGCTGATCGCCCTCGGCTGCGACGCCGTGGAGGCCGCCGAGCGGCATCTGGAGCGGTGCGTGACCTGTAGGTCGACGCTGGCGGAGTTCCGCCGTGCCTTCGAGGCCGGCCGGGCCGGGCCGACACCGTCGGTACCGCCGCCCGCCGGTCTCTGGGAGCAGATCCGCAAGCGCCTGTAACCACCGGATCCGGTGGGACCTCACCGAAGCGATGCAGATTCGATGCGAGTCGTTTCCGTACGCGCATCTCGCCACAGTGAAGCTCACCTGATCGGCGATGGAAGGGCAGGGCCCATGCGCGCGCACAGCATCCCCCGCAAGGCCGGCGACAGCCTGTGGGCACCCGTCGAGGAGTCGCTCGCCGATCAGGAGATCGCAGCCGGCGTCAAGCGCGGGGAACAGGCCCATCTGGAGGCCGCGTACCGCCGTTGGGGCACACTCGTGCACACACTGGCGTACCGCTCCCTGGGGGACGCCCGCGAGGCCGAGGACGTCACGCAGCAGGTCTTTCTGGATGTGTGGCGCGGTCGTGCGGGATACGACCCGCAGCGCGGCGCCTTCGCCGGCTGGATCGTCGGGATCACCCGACGCAAGGTGGCGGATGCCCTCACCGCCCGGACGCGCCGGGCCGATCTCGTGGCCGCCGCGCAGGCATTGCTCGGTACACGGCCGTCGTCCGCCGAGGACACGGCGCGGCGGGTCCTCGACCAGGTGGTCGTCTTCCACGAATTGGCCCGACTGCCCGCCGCCCAGCGGCGCGTTCTGGAACTCGCCTTCTACAGCGATCTCACGCACACCCAGATCGCCGAGGTGACCGGGTGGCCCCTGGGCACCGTCAAGAGCCACTCCCGGCGCGGACTCAACCGCCTGCGCCTGCGTCTCGTCGCGGCCGATGTGCAGTGACCACGTACATGGGTGGTCACCTCAACGCGCGCAGCACCTCGCGAGCGGCCCGCGCTCCGGAGGCCATGACTCCCTACACCGATCCGGTGGATCGCAGGTCACCCCACACGTAGAGGCCGCGCGCGACGCGTGCGGACCTGTTCAACGCGGGCGGCGGTGTCATCACCGGAAGCGCCCGCGGGACGGTCCGGGTGCACACCAGCTCCCACGTGCTCGTGTCGGTGTCGTACACCTCGGACAGGGTCCAGCGGACGGCCTCGCACAGGACGCAGGTGTTCAGCAAGCGGCGGCGTGCGTCGAGCAGCAGCATCGGCTCGCGCAGCGGTGACCTGTCCATGCCGTGGTACTACGTCGTCACGGTGCGGTAGGCGGGCACTTCGACCTCCGGAACGAAAGTGGTGGTGGTGCTCGGCCCTGCGGCGACCACCACCACCGCCGCCGCGGGCACGACGCCGGCTTCGTCCAGGCGCGTCACGGCGGTCTCCAAACGCACCGCGCCGGGCGCGAGACGCCGCGCGAAAGCGCGGGGAACCGCTTCGATCCTGCGGGTGGGCAGGCACGGGTGTGGCGCACCATGCTGCGCCACACCAGACGGAAGACGCGGCTGGACGTCTCGAGTTCGTCATCAAGGAAGACGCCGGACAGGCCCGACCGAGGCCGGCGACCGCGGCTCCGATCACCACGACGTCGGTGCTCCCACCAGCGTGCGCCTCGGCCACCTTCACCACTCCCTGGCGCGTCGTACCCCGCCCCGGCCGGCGGGGTGATCACTGACTGCTGTTCGGGGTTTCGGCCCGTCCCAGACGCAGCGGCGTGACGGTGGGCGCGGTGGCGGGCAGAGGGCGACGGGTCCGCGCCTCCAGCGCCGCTTCCCGGGGGTGACGGCGCCGCCAATAGGGGTTGTCGTGCGGCAGTCGGCTGGACACCCGGCCGTACATGCCGAACGTGAGGATGACCAGCCCCATGACGAAACTGAAGATCACGTTGGTCATGCCGAAGTCGAGCACGTTCGCGCTCTTGTCGAGAACGAAGATGTGGGCGAAGCCGCTGAGCAGGAACAGGGCGCCCACGGTCATGTTGAGCGTCGAGGCGAAGTTGCCGCCGACGATGCCGCCGGCGACGAGAGCGAGCCCGACGACGACGGAGATCAGGCTCAGCACGCCGTTCGTGCTCATGCCAGCGATCCGGTCGCCATCCGTGTCGAACGGGCTCAACGCATCAGCGAGGCCGAGGCAGCCGAAGACCAGGAGTACGAGGCCGCATCCCGCGGCGCCCCAGCGGTAGACCCTGGCCAGTTTGTGGTCGAGGGGAAGTTCGTCCTTGAGTTCCATGGTGCGGGCACCCTTCTGCTCACTCGTCGTGTCGCGCCCCCTGACACTCCCTTCGCCTCAAACGCGGTCATTGGTTGCATTACGGGCAGCTATCTACAACGCGGGCCTGGAAAGAGGGGGCCGGTCCGCCGAGAGCGAGAGTTGCGTCGTGACGCGGCGTCGCGATCCGCACGGTGATCGGTCGGAATCCGGCGGCAGCGGAACGTGAGCGGGGCAGCGCGCGTACGGGAATGAGGGCGGCTCGGTGCCGACCCGTTCCCGCACCTCCGGTACAGCCAGGCGACGTCCGGACCCGGCAATGCCCTGGAGACCTCTCAGCAGGACGACGCGCCGCGCGGGCGGACGGATCCTGCGGGGCCGGGCGCCCGGTGGCCGTTCGATCAGCTCGATGTCCCACGCCGTCCGGCCCGGTCGGCGACGACACGGACTTGGCCGACTTCGGCGACCGGACCGAGGGGACCGAGCCGCGGTCCCTGCGGGATGTCCAGCACCACGCAGTCGGGGCCAGGACTGCTCACGCCGGCGCTCCTCTCGAAGACCCTCTGGAACTCCGTGTCAGGGGCCGCGTCAGGCGACCTTGTCGGGGCAGCGTTCCGGTGGACTGCGCCCGCTTTCAACTCCCCTTGCCTGATTCCCTACTTCCTCGTGCAACCCTTGGACGCCTTTACGCGTCTCCTGATTGTCAAACGTTGGATCACACCTGGGACAACTCCAGACAAAAACCAGCGAAACGGCACCAGATCAACGCGGGATGCCCACCGGATGTCCCTGTTCCCTGCAGGAGCTCAACGCATGGCCAAACACCGACGTCTTCCCGCCCCGCCACCGACTCGCCTCCGCGTCTCCACGCCGAGCGCCGTGGCGGCTCATCCGACCGGCGGACTCCTGACAGCGTCAGCGAGCACGGGCGAACGGGAGGGCTGCGGGGACTTCGTCGCCCGATACCGGGCGGCGCACGGCTTCACGTGGAGCGACCGCACCGCGTGGGAGCAGAGCAGCACCAGCACGCCCGGCCTCTACGAGGCGGGTGACGGCTTCGGCCGGGTCAGTGCCTGAGGCGACTTCAACCACGGCGGATTCCCCGACCCGCTCGCCCCACCACTGGGGCTCACCGACGACGGCTGCCCCATGTCCGGGGCGGACGCCGCCGACGGACGGGGACCCACCCGAACTGCCCCACAGACCAGTCCTGCGACTTCGGCCACCGGGCTCAACGGCGACCACTCACCGGTCGATCAGCGCAGCAACACCACACTCGTCACCGTCAACAGCCCAGCGAAAGGCCCGTCCATGAAGCGAACACTCACCTTGATCACCGCGCTGGCCGCCGTCACCGCCCTGTCGCCGGCGGCGGCACACGCGGCGGTCAAGCAGGCCAAGTCCCCGCTCAGTTGCGAGGATCGGACGTTCGTCTCACAACCGGGCGCGACCTTCAACGACCCGGAGAACCCCGACGCCCAGATGAACGTCATGGGCCCGATCATCGAGTCGATCAACAGCGCCAGTTGCGGGCAGACCATACGCGTCGCCATGTACTCGATCGGCAACACGGCGCCGGGCCCGGACTTCGCCAATGCCCTGATAGCCGCGCACCAGCGCGGCGTCATCGTCAAGGCGTTGATGGACGCGCACAGCGACAACGCGATCTGGCAGACGATGGTCGCCGAGCTGGGCAACGATCCGCGCGCCTCCAGCTTCGCCGCGCTGTGTCCGGGCGGCTGCCTGACCCACTACTCCGGCTCCGCCCTGCACGCGAAGTTCTACATGCTCAGCGGCGGCAGCGACGCGAACCGCACGGTGACCGTCACCAGCGCCAACCCCACCCCCGCCCAGGCGAGGACCGCGTGGAACAGCGCCGCGACCGTCAAGGGCAACGTCAGTCTGTACAACTCCTACGTCAGCTACTTCAGCGCCATGGCCAAGGGAGCGGTGGGAGGCCCGGGCCCGCTCGTGCCCGACTACTACAGTTCCGCCAACGGCCAGGCCGCCAGGACCCTGTCCCCGCCCTCCTACCAGTGGCCCAAGGCGCGCTCCAAGAGCGACACCTGGGTCGACTTCCTGAACAACATCAAGGCGCCGGCCACGATCAACATCGCCATGTTCGAGTGGACCTCTCACGGGGACCCGGGCGACCGGAACTATCTCGAACTGCCGAAGAAGCTGGTGAGCCTGGCCCAGAGCGGCGTCAAGATCCACATACTCTTCACCGCCGGCCAGGTCGACGGCAGCGTGCAGAACTATCTGAAGGACCGTACGAACATCGACGTGCACGACACCACCCGCGGCACCGACGCGAACGGCAACGCCCTGCACTACACGCACGACAAGTACATGATGGTCAGCGGCACTTACGCGGGTACGGCCAACTCCCGACTCGTGTTCGTCGGCTCCTCGAACTGGACGAGCAACGGCGTCTGGCACAACGACGAGTCGGACCTGAAGCTGACCGGCCAGGCGAACTACGACACGTTCATGACCGACTGGCAGAACCAGTACAATCGCTGCTGTGGCACCGTGGCGCGGGAGTTGACCGCCGAGGAGCGCGCCGAGGATCTGGCACGCGAGATTCCGATCGACCCGAAGCAGATCCCGGAGTAGGCCTTTGCGGCGCCACCGCATCGTCAGAGCGCCGCCCCCGGGTCCTGGTACACGGCGTCGAGGGCCAGATGCGCGCCGCCGCGGGCCGCGGCGGTGAAGCCCAGCGGGGACAGGGCCACCTCGCAGCCACCCCCGTCGGGTGCCATGACCCGCTGGTCGACGGCCGCGCGTACCCTGTCGAGGATCAGGTCGCCGATGTGGGTGAAGTAGCCGCCGAGTACGACGCGCCCGGGGTTGAGGACGTCGGCGAGCAGCGCGATGCCCAGACCGAGGGCGTCCGCGACCCGCTCCAGCGCCTCGAGCGTGCGCGCGTCGTGGGCGACGGCCCGCTCGTGGAGCACGGTCAGACGGTGTTCCAACTCGACGCCGGGGTCGTGCAGGTGGTCGTCCGGGTCGGCCGCGAGGTGCAGCAGGGCGTCGAGTCCGACCATGGTCTCCCAGCAGCCGGTGCGTCCGCACACGCACGGGCGCTGCTGGGGATCGAGGGGCATGTGACCGACTTCGCCGGCGAAGCCGGCGGCACCGCGCAGCAGTCGTCCGCCGCTGATGATGCCTGCGCCGATGCCGGACTGGCCGGTGATGCACACCATGTCGGCCACCTGTGCGTGCTCGTGGGCGTACTCGGCGAGTGCGCCGAGTTTCGCGTCGTTGTCGAGGGTGAGGGCCGGCGTGGTGGTGCCGAGCCGGTGGCGTAGGCCTTCCGTGACGTGAACGTTGCGCCAGCCCAGGGCGGGGGCGTAGCGAACGGTGCCGGTCGGGGTGTCGATGACGCCGGGCACGGCCACGGCCGTCCCCACCGCGCGGGCTCCTGCCTGTTCGAGTGCGGCCGTGCACCGCGCGAGGGTGCGGGCGGTCAGGTCGAGGACCGTGTCGGCTGCGGTGTCGGCGGCCGTGAGGGCTGTGCGGTGCTCGAACGTTGTCGCCCCGTCGAGGGCGAGGGCCAGGACGTGGATGTAGTGGCTGCTGATCTCGACGCCGATACCGCAGATGTGCCTGCCGTCGATATGCACCAGGGTGCCCGGCCGTCCGACGGCTCCCTCGCGCTGGGTGGGTCCTTCCGCCGCGAGGCCGAGGTCGACGAGTTCGGCGACGAGGCTGGTCACCGTCGGCTTGGGCAGGCCCGTGCTGGCCGCGATCCGGGAGCGGGACAGCGGGCCCTGATCGCGCAGCAGTCGGAGCGCGAGAGCGAGGTTCGTGCGGCGGACGGAGCCGCGGTCGCGGGCGGACGGAGGTCCGAGCGGGTGGCTCGCGCGCGGTTCAGCCTTCACGTGTTCC
The DNA here is from genome assembly GCF_040679615.1 of Streptomyces sp. NPDC052225. Taxonomy (NCBI): domain Bacteria; kingdom Bacillati; phylum Actinomycetota; class Actinomycetes; order Kitasatosporales; family Streptomycetaceae; genus Streptomyces; species Streptomyces sp. NPDC052225. The sequence continues at coordinate 72,445 of NZ_JBFAVD010000002.1, forward strand.
TCGTCTTTCCCCGGCTGCCGGGGGTGCCCGGCACGGTCACATCATCGCAAAGCCCTGTGTGCGCAGGGCAGTTGAGGCTGCGGCGGGCCTTGACACTCCTCGAATTAGTTCGGATCGTAGTCGAACTAATTGTTCGCTGTGCTGCTGTGATCCAGAGGAGCCCCTGTGTCCCCAGCCCGCCGCACCGCCCCGACCAGATTCGCCGTCCTCGGCGCGGCCGCCCTCACCGCGCTGACCGGCACCGCGGTGGCCGCCCCCGCGTCCGCTGAAAGCCCGGCGTCCCCGTACACGGTCACCATCGGGGCGAAGGGCCAGTGGACCAACCCCGACGACTCCCCCGCCGCCCCGTTCCTCGACACGGACGGCACCTTCCACTACCAGTCCGCACACGCCCTCTACGGCAAGGACGACCCGCGTGAGTGGAAGTTCTGGACCGGCAAGGACTTCGACACCGCGCAGCCCGACACCGAGCTCAACACCGCGGTGGACCCGGCCGATCCGGCCGACCGCAACGACGACACGACCTGGCGGTGCAACAACTCCCCCACCGGACGCGAGTCCACGTTCGCGCCGGCCGGATCCTCGTACGCGCAGAAGAACTTCTGCGACCTGATGGGGGTGTGGGTCGACCCGGACTCGGGCCACTGGTACGGGCTCGTGCACAACGAGTTCACGCCCAGCCCGTTCGGCGACGGCCTGCACTACGACGCGATCGACTACGCCGTCTCCACGGACCACGGCAGAACCTGGACGATCAAGGACCACGTCCTGACCTCGCCGTACAGCACGAAACGCGGCGACACGGCCGCGTTCCCGAACCAGACGTACTACTACGGCGACGGCGACCCGCGCCTGTTCGTGGACACCGCTTCCGGCTACTTCTACGTCTATTACAACTCACGCGCCATCCCCAAGCCCGGCTCCCCGGGCGGCTGGACCGACGCCAGCCTCGCCCACGTCGCCCGCGCGCCCATGTCGGCCAAGATGGCGCCCAGTTCGTGGACCAAGTGGTACGACGGCGCGTGGTCGCAGCCCGGTATCGGCGGCAAGGAGAGCAACATGCTCCCCGTCCGGACGGCCGACGACAGCGGATACACCCCCGTCGAGCACGACTACGATCCGGCGACCACGGGATCCGTCAAGGAGCAGCAGGACGCGGGGGAACTGCCCGCCAAGGCCGACCTGCTGACCATGAACATCGCCTGGAACGCCTACCTCGGCCTCTACATCGGCACGCCCGAGGCCATCCACCAGGACAGCACCGAGCCCCAGCGCTTCTACGCCACCGACAACCTCGCCACACAGAAATGGCGGCTGCTCGGCGACTCCGGAAACTACCGCACCGGCTCCTGGTACCGCTGGTTCCTCGACACCGCCACCAGGACCAGCTCCCAGATCGTCGGCAGAACCTTCCGCAACTACTGCTCGTTCCAGTGCTCGAACGGAGCCGACGGCGAGTACTACAACGCCACCATCGACGCCGCCCGGCCCGCCGCCCCGGTCGCGGCGGGCAGCACCCACGCCATCGCGAGCGGAACGGGCCGTTACCTCACCCAGGCGCGGGGAAACACCACCTCATCGGTGACCGCCGACGGACTCACCGGGCGCGGCCGGTGGATGTTCACGCCGACCGGTGACGGCGCCTACACCCTCACCAACACCGCCACGCACCGCCTCTTGAGCGTCGACGCGACCAGCAACGCCGGCCGCGCCTGGACGGCCAAGCCCACCGTGACGGCCGCACCCGGCTCCGGCCCGACGACCGGCCAGCAGTGGTGGGTCATCCCCGGCCGCGACGCCGACGGACGCCCGAACGGCACACTCCGCCTGGTCAACCGCTACAGCGGACTGCCCCTCAGCCTGTCCGCCACTCCCACGAGAGCCGCGGAGACCACACCGGTCCGCGCCTGGACAGCACCGGCCGGCAGCTCTCTCGGCGCAGGCCGCACCGCCGACGAACAGACACTCCACCTCACCGACCGCTGACCACCACGCCCTGCCCCCCTGTCCAATCAGCCCACCCGGTACCGCCCGCTAGGAGAACCTTCGTGCCCGCCCGCTACCACCTGCGTTTCCAGATCGCCCCCGGGCACGAAGCCGAGCGCCATGCGACCGAACTCGCCCTCTTCTGCGGGCAGACGGGGGTCGAGGAGGTCGTGCTGCTGCTGGCCGCAGAGGAGTTCCACACGGGGCACCCCACGGCCGCCGAAGAAAAGATCCTTTACGAGAGCCTGTCCCTGACCGCCACCACCCTGCGGGACGCCGGGACGACCGTGAGCCTCAACCCGTGGGTCACCACCGGCCACGCCGACCGCGGCCGGCGCGACCGGCACGGTTTCGCCCCCATGGTCGCCCCCGACGGCACCGCCGCCCGAGCCCAGGCGTCCTTCGCCTGCCCCCGATGGCGGTCCTGGCTGACCGCCCACTACAGCCGGTTCGCCCCGCTCGGCTTCCGCGTGCTGTGGCTGGAGGACGACTTCCGCTACCACAACCACGCACCCCTCACCTGGGGCGGCGGCTTCGAACCCCTCATGCTCGAACGCTTCGCCCGGCTCGCCGGAGAGCACGTCACCCGCGAGCAGCTCGTGTCCGCGGTGACCGCGCCCGGCGCCCCGCACCCTTGGCGGGCGCTGCTCCAACAGACCTGGCGCGATGCGCAGTTGGAGGTCGCCGCGCTGGTCGCCGCCTGCGTGGACCAGCACTCCCAAGGACGCTCCCGGCTGGGCCTGATGAGTTCCGTGCCCGGCGCGCACAGCGTGGAGGGGCGCGACTGGGCCCGCCTCTTCGACGCCCTGTCGATCGGCGGCGAGGCGGTGCAGCGACCGCACTTCGCGCCCTACAGCGACGCCCCCGCCCGCGCCCTGAGCAGCGGCATCTGGCTGCTCGAGGAACAACGGGCGATGCGCCCCGCCCACGTACGCAGCGAACCCGAGATCGAGAACTGGCCGCACACCGCCTGGTCCAAGTCCGACACCCAGACATGGTCCGAAATGGTCGCCGCCCAGCTCTCCGGTCCCGACGCCCTGCTCCTCAACCTGCACCCCACGCACAGCGGCCGGGCCGGGCGCCATCCGCGCATCGCCGACCTGCTGCGCCGCGCACGCCCGGCCCTCGACCTCGTCCACTCCCGCACCGCCCGCACACGTGGCACGGCAGGCGTCTCCCTCGTCGTCCGCCCCGACGCGGCGGCCCACACCCGCACACACCGCTCCGGCCACATCGACGACCTCACCCTCCACACCGCCCCGTACGCCGACTTCCTGCTCCGCAACGGCATCCCGGTCACCGCCGAACACGCGCCCACAGCCGCCCTCTTCGGACCCACTGCCCATGCCGTCGACGACGACGACCTCCACCGCCTGCTCGCCGGCGGGCTCCTCCTCGACGGCACCGCCGCCCACATCCTCACCCGACGCGGCTACGCCCCGCTCATCGGCGTCACCGCCGCCGAACTCGTCGACCGTGAGCACGGGTCCTACGCGTACGAGACCACACCCGACGAGGACCACCTGTACAGCGTCAACACCCAGCCCGCCCTCGCACACCTCCAACCACACCCGGACACCGCCCTCCTGACCACCATCCACACACCCGACGGACACACGTGGGGCACCGGCCGCACCCTGCACACCAACCGGCTCGGCGGCCGCGTGGCCGTCCTCGCCGCGACCCGCCCCGACCAACTCCCCTACGGCGACGACCACCAGCACCACCTGCACGGCGTCATCCGCGCACTCGAAGGCCCCCAGCCGGCACTACCGCTCATCAGCGGCGGACCGCACCTCATCCCCCACCTTCTCCGCACCCCCACCGGCCACCACCTCGCCGTGGCCAACGGCAGCGCCGACCCGGCGACACCCCGTATCGCCACCCCGGACCAGCTCCCCGCCGAGGCCCACCTCCTCACCCCGCTCGCGGAACCGAGAACCGTGCCCACTGTTGAAGCGACACTGCCCCACCACGGCTGGCTCCTCCTCGACCTCCGTCCCCACCCCGACACCCATACGACGTCACGTCGTCGCGCGGGCTGACAGCCCCAGCCGGGACAGGGCCCGGTCGTGGACACGGCTCAGGAGCAGCAAGGCGCAGGTGGCGCCGATCAGGGCGCAGAACATGTCCCACTGGGTGTCCCAGACGTCTCCCTGCGTGCCCAGGAACGCGTCGGCGGCGTTGCCTCCGACGACCGCGGCGAGCCATTCCAGCATCTCGAAGACAGCGCTGAACGCCAGGCAGGCGCAGAGGGTGAGGGGGGCGAGCCAGCGGCTGTCGCGCAACGGGGAGGTGCGGATGAGGAGTTCGCGTACGAGGACGGCCGGAACGAAGCCCTGCATGAAGTGGCCGAAGCGGTCGTAGGGGTTGCGGTTCCATCCGAGCCAGTCGCGCACCCAGTCCCCCGCGGGCACTTCGGCGTAGGTGTAGTGGCCTCCCACGATGAGGACCAGGGCGTGCGCCGCCAGCAGCCCGCACAGAAGTCCGCTCAACGGGAAACGGTGGCGCAGCACAATCGCCAGCGGCAGACCCGCCATGACCCATACCGTCTCCAGCAGCCAGGTCGTCGGATCGTCCGCGCCGAGCCGTGACACGACGAGCGCGACCGCCACCGTGACGGCGAGAACAGCAGGCAGACGGCGCCGGGGCGACAGGCTCACGGCCGGCGTCGGGGCGGGGGCGCGGTGGGTGGCGGTCATGGCCTGCTCCTCAGATTTCGGTGCGGGCCACCACTCTCGGGCTCAGCCCCGCCCACCCTCATGAGTACGGGTACTCAGATCACCGCGTAGCACTTCCTCGGTCGGGGTGAGTGATCAGGGCAAGTCCGCTCACCGGGCGCGCCCGCCCGACAGCGGGCCAGGCGGTTCATGAGGTGGCGGTGGGCGGGGCGGCGAGTCCGGTTTGGTCGTCCGCCGCCCACTGCGCAAGCTGCGCCAAGGGCCCGTTCGCGAACGACGCGCGCTCGGCGACCGGTTGAGCGGCACATCACCAAGCCTCTGCGCTGCGCACGCAATGCCAAGGAAGCCCGCACGCACTGCACACCGTCCCGCAATGTGCCGACTTAGGCTCCGTTGCGCAGCAAGGCCGCACGGTCGGCAGAGCACCGAACGCCTGCCGCGCAGACCGTGCACTTTCCACCACCGCACACGCCTCCTGACGAGGGAACACCATGAAGAAGATCACGGCCGCTCTCGGCCTTGCGGGCACCCTGGCGGCGTCCGCCATCGCGCTCGCGCCGTCGGCCTCCGCACTCAGCTGCCAGCAGGACACGCTGTACACCGGCTGGCAGACGGTCAACTGGACCGCCAACAAGGCGGCCGACGGCTGCCACGACCTCAACCTGACCATGGCCGGCGCAGCGGGCGGCACCGGCTATGACGGCTACCAAGGCTGGTACGTGAACTCCTCCGGCAACTGGACGCCGGGCGCCTCCGGTTACCACTGGGTGAGAGACGGCTACTACAGCCTCGGCTCGGTCGTCCTCGTCTCCAACCTCACCTCGGGCCGTACCTTCGGCGTCTCCGAGTACAACTCCGGCTGGGGCGTCGTGACCATCGCGCACTGACACTGCGGGCCGCACGGCCCGTGACGCTGCCGACAGACGCCTGCGCTCCAGCCGCGTCTGTCGGCAGCATCTGTGCCACACCACACCAAGTACCTTTGGAGACAAGGCAGCACATGCGACGCGCCACCCGGTTCCCGCGCAGGTCCGTCGGGACCACTCTGGCCCTCGTGGGCACGCTCCTGCTCCCGGGCCTGACGTCGTGCTCGAGCCCGCAGCCCACCGCTCAGGCGTCCAGCCGGTCGGCCGCCCCCGCTCCACCGACCACGGTGACCCGTGCGATGCCGTCGGACATCGCGGCGGTGCTGTTGCCGTCGACGGGCCCGCAGACCCGCTGGGCTCAAGGTCTGGACACCTTCGGCACCTTGGCGGCCAAAGCCGCGACCCGGTCCTGCGCGGACTCTCACGGCGTGACGATGCCTCAGACGATGCCCGGGATGTTCTTCCGGATCATGGAGATTCCGGATCTTCCCTTCATCCGCCTGCACGGCTTCGACGGCGGCTTCGCCCCCGGGGAGTCCTCCACCGCGGCTCCGGCCGCGGCCCCGGCCTCCCCGAGCCCCGCGCAGCAGCGCTGCACGCGGGAAGGCATGAAGGCAGGGCGGGAACTGAAGGACATCTACGTACCGCTGCAGTCGAAGTGGTGGACCCGAACAGCCTCGCTGCGGCGCGACCCTCGTGTCGAAGCCGCGTTCCGGCACTTCGGCGCGTGCCTGTCCGACCACGACGTGCCGGCCAAGGACGAGAACGCCTTCTTCGCCCTGGCCGACCGGCGCATGCAGGCCGGTGACACGGCCGGGGCCCAGCACCTCGGCAACGTCTACGCGACCTGCATGACCCCCGTGGAAGCCGTCCGTGAACCGCTGCGCAAAAAGCTGAACGCCCAGTTCCGCGCCGCCCATGCGTCCGAGCTCAAGAGGCTCAACACCGCGCTCCCGGCGAAGATCCACGAACTTGAGAAGCGCTACGGCATACAGATCTCGTTCCCGGCCCCCTGAAGGTTCTCCTTCACGTACTGCAGAGCTTGGGCGCGGTAGTCGCGAGGACTGAGACCGTAGGCGGCGCGGAAGGTGCGGCTGAAGGCTGCGGCGCCGGTGAAACCCCAGCGGGCAGCGATGCTCTGGACCGGCTGCCGACGCAGGTCGGGACGAGCGAGATCGGCTCGGCAGTGTTCGAGCCGGCGTCGGCGGATCGTCGCGGCCACGCTCTCGGGCTCGTCACGGAAAAGGTCGTACAGGCCGCGCAGGGAGAGATGGTGGTGCTCGGCGATGAGGCCGGGTGTCAGATCCGGGTCTGCCAGATGACGGTCGATGAACGTTCTGACCTGGCGGAGCAACAGCTGCGACCGGAGTTGGGCGGGAGACTGCTCGGTGGTCGAGCCCAGGTGCCCTGCCAGGCACGACGCAGTCAGATCCAGCACCGTGTCGTGCAGCATGTCCAGCTCGCGGGGCGCACAGTCGGGGCCCTTGCGCGCGAGATCCGTCAGGAAGCCGGCCAGGATCCCGGGCATCCCCGCGCCACCACGGATACGCCGCGCCAGGAGCCTGTTCATGTGCTGCGAGCGCAACGGCATACGAGCCTTCGGGATCTGCAGGACGAGGACCCCCACGCCACGGCCGTCCGTTCCCGAGCCGGACCGGTAGGGGTGGGAGGTGTCCCACACCGCCATGTCGCCGACCGTCAGCTCGGCCTCCCCGTCCTGTTGGGCGAACCATGCCGATCCGCTGGTCACCAGGGCGAGCTGGTACTGCTCCGGGTCTCCTTGACGGATCAGGGCCGGGGTGCGCCGCGAGCGCAGCGGAGCGTAGGCGAAGCGGGCCAGACGGGCCTCACCCAAGGCAAGTTGTCCCCCGTGGGCATAGAACCCGTCCGGGTCCGCGGTATCGAAGGCCGTGGGCAGCAGGACCTGGGAAACCGTCTGCGCGAACCACTCGAATCTTCCCTCCGGTGGCACGTCGGCCGCCGTCATCTGCTGCCACACCGTCGGCACTCCCCCGCTCGCGGCCTTCCGACGCGAGGGCCCCCGCCCCCGCAGGCCGTCAGCATCTTGATCTATCGAACACGTTCGCGCCACTGGCCACGCCGCGTCGTTCACCACCCGGATGACCTTGGCGGTGATGCCGTCCGGCAGGCCGTGGGCCTCGGTCGTATGGAGCGTCGTCGATGAAGCCCGCCAAGGGGATCGCCGAGGGCGCCGGGTCAGAAGCTGAACCGGAAGCCCCTCTGCATCAGCGCTCTATGTACCCCTGTTGAGAGTCCGCGTGTTCGGGGCATGTCCGGAAGGCAGCTCCACGGTGGAGACGACGCGGGTGAGCGACGGCGTACGCGGAACGGAGCCGAACCCGAAGCGGACGGGAGGGTCCACCGCGCGCAGCGCCCCGAGGTCCGTGCCGTCCCAGGTGGCGTCGACGGCGGTCACCAGGCGGTGATCGAGGGCCGCGTACCACTCGCGCCGGCCTCCCCCGGCGCTGCCGCGCGTACGGACGCCGGACAGCAGCCACCGGGCGGGCAGGTCGCACACGGCTGCCCAGACCGGCTGGGCCGCCACCCTGCGCGGAACGGAACGCAGCACATGGCCGAGCAGGTCCCTGCGCCCCGGTGTGACGCGCAGCAGCAGGGGTCCGGCAGACACGTGCCATGCGTCGGGTGCCGGCACGACGGCGACGGGGCACATGGTGACGGTGTCGAAGGTGTAGGTCGCTGCCACGAAGTCGGCGACCCGGGGCGTCGGGGCGAGCAACTCCCGGTACCCGTCCGGGTGTTCCACCATCACGTCGGCGAACGGACCCCAGGGAGACCGTGGCCAGTACCCGACGACCAGACGGGTCCCGGAGGCGGTGCCGACGCCTGCGATCCAGCCGTCGAAGTGCAGCCTCGGACCCCGGCGGGCCATCGCCTTCACTCGAGGCCCTTCATCCTGAGCTCGTACGTCAGCGCGTTGTCCTGCCACGCGGCCATGTGCTCCAGCTCCTTCACGAGGTGACTCGTCTGCCCTACCCCGTGAAACGAACGCACAGAACGGCGCACGGACCCGCGCGACGCGCTCATCGCGGCATGCGGGGTTGCCTCAGACGGCCATGCGAGAGGCGTCGAGAGTGACGCGGACGGTCTTGCCGTGTACGTCGGGTTCAACCGTGATGTCGGTGCTGAGCCGTTGGACGACGAACCAGCCGTGGCCACCGGGGACCGCGGGATTCGAGGATCGCGGCGTCGGCAGAGTGGCAGATCCGTCGCTGACACGGATGATCAGCGTCCGGCCCTCCACACTGACGTCGAAGTCCGTGACGCCTCCCGCATGCAGCATCGCGTTGGTGACCAGCTCACTGGTGATCAGACAGGCGTCCTGGAGCAGCAGTTCCGCCTGTCGCGCAGGGAGCGCGTCACACAGTGGCCGGAGCACCGCTCTGACGTGGTTTCGTGCTTCGGGACAGGTCAGGCTGGTGGTCCCATGGTCGGGCGGGCTCGCCATCCTGGCACCTTTCTGCCGTTCCGGACGCGTTCGGTCTGTTCCGTCCGGTGCGTGTACCGGCCCGCCTGCCCGCCCGGAGCCCCGGCACACGCGGGCAGCGCCGCGGGCCGGGCATCCGGGCCTCTAGCGGGGCCCGGAGTCGAGCTCGTCGAGGGCCGCTGCGAGGTCCGGCGCGATGTCGAGGATCTCGTCGGTGCCCGTGATCTCGAGCAGCCGCTCGACGCCGGAGTGCAGAGGTCCTGCGACACGCAGCGGGCGGCCCGCGGCCCGGTGGTCGGCCTGTGCTGTGAGGAGTTGGTTGAGGAGCACGCTGTCCGCGAAGGTGAGGGCCGACAGATCGATCACGGTGCTCTTCGTGTGCGGGTCACGCAGAGCCCGGGCGAACGCCTCGACGACCTCTGCGAGATTCTGCAGGTCCGCCTCGCCGGAGACCGTCACGGTGGTGACGCTTCCGTGCTGCTCGACGCGGGTGTCGCTTCTGCCTGATGTCATGGCCCGTACCTTTGCACACCCGGCGGCGCAACCGCACCGGACCCCGGACGTCCGCCCCGACACCCCGTGCTGCCCTGCTCCTTCAGAGGACGGCGTCCCTCCTGCCCGTCGGCTACGGCAGCGAGGTCCACTGCGCTCGGGACCGCCCCGGCGCGGCAGTCTCCGCCTCCTGCCGGGGCCCGGCCTCCGGCCGACCGCTCCGGCGCGAGAGGCCGCACCACATGCAGTCGCTGCCGTGCAACGGGGACGGGAGCGCGAAGGCCTCCAGGAACCTCGATGGCTCTGCACGGGCTTCGGAGGGAGTGTCCATGCCTCTGCCTGTGCCCCGTACGCCACTGATGACACGGGCGGATCGCGGGGCACTGTTGCGGCCCGGCGTTCGATGCCGCCGAGCCCGGGCGCAGGGGCGTGGGGCCGGTGATGCGGGGGAACCGGGGAGGAGCGTTCGACCCCCGGTCGCCACCGAGCCCATACGACGAAGAGAGCGAGGCACGCCATGAGCGTCGCGGACCCTACGGAGCCGAAGGGCATCAGCAGCGCGGACGCCAGGTCCCAGCTCCGTTCGGTACTGGCCGAGGTGTGCTGCGATCCCCCGCTGCCCGAGGTCCGGCGCCTGCGCGACGACGCCTTGCTCGTGGTCAGCGAGCTCATAGCGAACGCGCTCCGGCACGCGGGCGGGGTGACCCGCTTCAGCATCCGGCTGAGCAGCGATGAACTTCAGCTCCGGGTCAGTGACGACAGCGCTGCGAGCCCGCGCGCGCTGGACAACGAGCCCGGCCGGCCGGGGTGTTACGGCTGGTCGATGGCACGTCGCCTGTGCTCGCGCCTCCAGGTCACCACGGACGCGTGGGGCAAGACGGTCACGGCCGCGCTGGCACTCCCTTTCGCGCCGCAGCACTGAAGAACTGAAATACGGTCAGCTGGAACCGGCGAAGAGAGCGGGGCAGCCTGCGAGTTGGCCGCGGCCGCACACGCCATCTGCGCATCAGGGACATGTTCTTTTCACAAACCTGTTTGATCCGCGAAGTCACGGCCAGACGGAACGCATGGCTGACGATACGAAGACAACGCAGACCGCACAGAACACAAAGGCCGCCACGACGGCGCGATCGGCCGGCAAGTCCGCCGCTTCCAAGGCGTCGGCGGCCGCGAAGAAGTCGTCGTCGACAGCGTCGGACCTCCGCGACAAGAGCGCCGGCCAGGTGAGCGCTCTCACCTCCAAGGCGAAGGCGGGCGGCGCGTTGCTGTCCACCGTTCCCGCGAAGTCCCTCCAGGCCGCGACGACCGCCTGGAGCGTCATCAAGAACCGCAAGGCGATCGCGGCCGGGGCAGGCGGCGGCGTCCTCGCCGGACTGGCGGGCGCCTACGCGCTGGGGCGGGCGAGCGCCCGGCGCGGTCACGGCCCGATCACCCGGTGGACCGGCGGACGGTTCTGACCGCACGCGCGAACCCTCGACGCCCGCAGTCGGGGAGCCCGGCCCCAAGATGGTGGCCGGGCTCCCGGCTGCGGACTCATAACAGGGGGTTGCTTTCGGAGCCGAGCCCGTACGTCTCAGCTCACCGAGCCCGAGAAGCAGCGAGAGGTTCGCGAGCCACGGAGTCGATGAATGCCGCCGACCACAGCAAGAGCGCGACGCTTCCGCCGGGTGTGACCCAACGCCGGCCTCGGCCCTACGAGGCGGCCGCGCCGCCGGTTCGATGTCGCGCGGATAGAGGAACGCCTCCGTAGCCGGCCCGGTTCAGGGGGCGTCGCGTCAGCGGGCGTCAGCAAGCGCGACGGACACAGTGATCCGCTTGCCGACCGGCGCGCGGTGCACACTGAAGCTCTGGCACACCGCCATGACGATCTCCAGCCCGTGCTGCCCGATCCGTTCCGGGTCTGCCGCCTGGACCGTCGGGAGCGTCGTACCGCTGTCCCACACGCTGATCTCCACGGCGGTCCCACTGAGCTCCAGGTCCACGAGGCACGGGCCCGGCGCGTATTTACTGGCGTTGGTCACCAGCTCGCTCACGACCAGCTGGACCACACCCATCGCCTGGGGCGACACCGGCAGACCGTACTCCGCCTGCAAGGACACCAGGAACTCGCGGGCCATCAGCCGCGCAGCCGCGATCTCCGCACTGCTGTCGAAGGCCGCACCGCGCGCCGGCGGCCTACCGATGTGCGCCTCTTGGCGCGGGGTCTGCACAACAAGGTCCATGAAGTCCGCCTCACATCCGAAGCGCCGTTAGTAGCTCAACCCCCATACCCCCGAAACAGGACCGTACCGCGCCCATGCCAGATGAATCTGCCCGGCTGGATCAGAGCACACGGGCCGGGCAAGACGGGGCGTCCCGTCTTGCCCGGCCGACATGCTCTCACTCCCGGGCTAGAAGTAGTGCTTCCGTCCGCCGACGGCACGGCCCGTGGCTCCGAGCAGCCACAAGATGGCGCCGACCACAATCAGGACGCTGCCTATCGTCGTCAGCAGCCCCATGCCCACGAGCAGGCCGATGATCAACAGGATCAGTCCAAGGACAATCATGACGACTCCATCCGTTCGAGTTCTGCGGGTCGATGTGCACGAAACGGTCTCCGGCCCGCTGCGGCCGTAGCCGCGAGACGGCCGGGCAGGTGCCAGCTCCGCAGTGAAATGACCACCGCAGCCACGGCCGCCAGGGTCAGGGCCACGAGGAGAGCGGTGAGATCCCAGGGCGGCAGGCCATCCCACTGGGGCCTGTCCGTCGCCGCCACTGTTGCCCTCATCAGCCGCCTCGCGTCCTTGAACCGTTTCGCTTCCGCACTTCCGAATGCCCCGCAATCACCGCTGCACGCACACAACGCTCATGGAATCGCTCAACTTCGACCTGCCTCTTTGTCATCCGCGCTCAGGACCGTCCCCTTCGAGAGGTACTTGCCAGGAGGCGACCGAGGGTAGATGGTTGCCGCACGGCAATAATTCCGAGCGATTGAGGTGAGGGGTTCGCACAGCGGGCCTTGATGTTTGTGACTTCCACTCAGCAAGACCCTGCGGTGAGCGGCCGCACTCCGGCCGATCTGGCCTGGACGTCGGTGCCCTGCCCCGTGCTGATCGTGGACCGGTCCGGACGGGTACTGCACACCAATCCGCAGGCCACGCAGCTCTTCCCCAAGGCGCTCCCCGGGGCGGACCTGAGAGACAGCGTGCCGTGCTGGCTCACCCGAGCGCACGCTGAGGTGACCGCGGGCGCCGCGGAGCCGGGGCCGGTGGCCTCCGGACCCGTCGGAGAGCGGACGTACGAGGCGCACCCCAGCGTGCACGGCGGGACGGACGTGGTGTGGTGGCTGGTGGACGACACCGATCACCGCCTCGCCCGGGAGGCCCTGCGCATCCAGCGGGAGCGGACCGCGTTCCTGGCCGAGGCCTCCAACACCCTGCTCTCCTCGCTGAATCTGGACCGGTGCATGGAGGTCACCGCGCAGCTGGCGGCCGAACATCTGGCGGATGCGGCGGTGGTCATCACGCCCGGCGCCGGGCGAGGGCTGCCGGTGGCGACCTGCGAGCACGCCGGGCGGGTCCGGCGCTCCCGGTGGAACGTCGACCCGCAGGAGGTGCCCGGCCTCGCCGAGGCCCTGCAAGGATTCCCCCCGGTGCCCTCGCGGTGGATCAACCCGATGAACGCGCCGGACTGGTTGGTGCCCCGAAGGATTCGGGGACGTCGGTTCGATCGTGGTCACCCCCCTGCCCGGGCACGGAGTGTCCGCCGGTGTCCTGATCCTGCTGCGCCGCGGCGGTAACCCCTCCTTCAGCGAGGCCGAGGAAGTCTTCGCCAGGCTGTTCGCCGCGCGGTCCGGAGCGGCGCTGTCCGCGGCCCGCCTGTACGCGGAGCAGACGCAGATCTCGCAGGTGCTGACGCGCGAGCTGCTGCCCCCGGCGCTGCACCAGATCTCCGGGGTGGAGTTCGCCGGCGGGTACCGGCCCTCACAGGACCGGGACCGGATCGGCGGCGACTTCTACGACGTCCATCCCGCCGGCGTCGAGGGCGAGCCGTCCTTCGCGGTCCTGGGAGACGTGTGCGGCAAGGGGCTGGAAGCGGCCGTCCTGACCGGCAAGATCCGTAACACTCTGCACGCGCTCCTGCCGATGGCCGATGATCACCAGCGGATGGTCGAGCTCCTCAACGGGGCCCTGCTGAGCTCGCACCACACGCGGTTCGCGACGCTGGTGATGGCCTCCGCGGTCCGCGCGGAGAACACGGTCGAGCTGAAGGTGACCAGCGCCGGGCATCCGCCGTCCCTGATCGTGCGCGCGGACGGCACCGTGGAGGAGAGCGCCTCTCGTGGAAGCCTCGTCGGTGTGCTCCCCCAGGTCCGCGCCACGACGGTGCGGGAGTCGCTGGCTCCGGGTGAGTTCTGTGTGCTGTTCACCGACGGGTTCACGGAGGCCAAGGGCGGGCCCCTGGGAGACGAACTCTTCGGCGACGACCGGCTGCACGCGGCGCTGTCGCACTGCGCGGGCATGCCGGCCGAGGCCGTCGTGGAGCATGTGCAGATGCTCGCCTCCCAGTGGGTCGGCGCCGGCCGCCACGACGACATGGCGATCATGGTGATCGCCGCCCCCCGCACTCACCACCTGAGCATGGGGGGCGGATACGCCCGCGGCAGGTTCACCTCATGACCGGTACCGCTCTGACCCTCTCCGGCCACCTCGAACTGCTCTGGCAGGCCGCCGTGCGCGGCGACGAGGCGGCCGCCACGCGCGCCGCCCTCGGCGCCCTGGAGGCGGGCATACCCGCACAGGACGTCCTGCTGGACCTGATCGCACCGGTGCAGCGCCGAGTCGGTGAGGAATGGGCGGCCAACCGGCTCACCGTCGCCCAGGAGCACGCCGCCTCCGCCATCAACGACCGCGCTGTCGCCGCCCTCTCCCACCACGTCACGCCCCGACCGACGCCGGGTGGAAAGGGCCGGATCACGGTCGCGTGCGTGGACGGCGAGTGGCACGGGCTGCCCGCCCGTCTGCTCGCCGAAGTCCTCAAGCTGCGTGGCTGGCAGGTCGACTACCTCGGCGCCCAGGTCCCCGCCGACCACTTGATCGCCCATGTCCACCACACCGGCCCGGACCTGGTGGCCCTCTCCAGCTCCATCCCCACCCGACTGCCGACCGCGCACGCCACCATCACCGCCGTCCAGGCCACAGCCACCCCCGTTCTGGTCGGCGGAGCCGCCTTCGGTGCCCAGGGCCAGTACGCCGCCCTCCTGGGCGCCGACGCCTGGGCCCCCGACGCGCGCGCGGCCGCGGACCGCCTCGACCGGGCTCCCCTTCCGCGGCCCGCGGCAGCTCACCAGCCGATCGACGACCTGCCGCACCTGACCGATCAGGAGTACACCCTGGTCACCCGCAGCAGTCCGCAACTGGTGCGCGCGGTCATGGACGGCCTCGACGAGCGATTTCCCGCGATGCGCCACTACACGGCGGCCCAGCGCGAACACACGGCCCAGGACACCGCCCACATCGTCGACTTCCTGGCCACCGCCCTCTACGTGGGCGACTCCGGCCTGTTCACCACGTTCATCACCTGGACCGCCGACATCCTCAGCGCCCGCGACGTACCCGCGCACGCCCTGCTCCCGGCCCTGGGCCTGCTGGGCGATCAACTCAAGGACTTCCCCCGCGCCCTGTCCCTGCTGCGACAGGCGTCAGACCGACTCACCGCATCGGAGACCGCGGACCTGACCGGAGAGCCCGCATGAAGCCGACCCACCACCTGAGCCCGCGGCTGTACCTGGACGTCGTCCCGGCAGCCGACAGCACCACCTTGCACCTGGCGGTGAAGGGACTCCTCGACTACGAGAACGGCGACGACTTCCTCGAAGAAGCCACCCGGCACATGACGGCCCGACCCGAGCTGCACGACCTCCGCCTGGACTGCTCCGGCCTGGAAGGCATCGACTCCACCGGCCTCTCCGTGTTTCTCATGCTGCACCGCCGCACCACGGCCGCCGGCGTCACGCTGCGCCTCGAGTCCCGGCCAGCCTTTCTCGAGCGCCTGCTCAACCTCACCGGGACCCTGCCCTACCTCGCCCCCGCAGCCGCCGACCCGACGTCCAGGGCGCGCCGCCGGAACGTCGACATGGCCTATGGTCGAGAGCCGCAGGACGGCATGTCCGCCGACCCCCCTGGTGCCGGACCGCGGGCCAGCAGGCCGGAAACCACCCTCTGAAGGCCGCCGAACCTCCCTCACTGCGAGGGGTCAGCTTCTCGAACGGGGACACCCATGAGCGAGCCCACCGATCAGGCTCACCGCAGCGCCCACCAGGTCGCCCTGCTCGCCGAACTCCTCGACCTCTTGTGGGAACAGGCACGCCATGAGTCCCCTCCCCCGCTGATACCCGCCCAGCAGCTGCGGGTCATGTCGGTCATCGACAACCACAACGGCATCCCCATGCGTGACCTCACCCGGCGCCTGGGCTCCTCCGCCCCGTCGGTCTCCCGGCTGGTCGATCGCCTCCAAGCGCTGGGCTACGTCGAGCGCCACCCCCACCCCGACAGCGCTCGCGAAGTGACCCTCACCCTCACCCGCCCGGGACACACCCACCTGACCCGCGTCCGCGAACACCGCGAACGCCTTCTGGTCCAGGCTCTGGAAACCTTGCCCGCAGAGCAGAGCACGGCATTGTCCACGGCACTCGGGCACCTCAATCGAGCTCTGGCGCCCCGGCCCGGCCCACCTCACGCCGTCCCCCTCGTCCAAGCCGTCTCCACCGCCGCGCCGCGCTCGGCCGAGTCCCGTACGGCCTAGGAGTCCCCCCGGGAGCGTTCACGACCGCTTCCGCCGGGCCGGGCTGACATAGGGGCCCCGATCACGGTTACAGGTAGGCCATGAAGCGCATTGGAGCTGTGGTCTTTCTGGTGGTGTGCGCGGTCGCAGGGCTGATCGCCGCTCTCTTCGTGTCGCCGTGGTGGTGGCTCCTCGCCGTGCCGGCGGTGGTAGCCGCCGCCGTCGGGGTCTACGACCTGGTGCAGCCGTGGCACTCCGTACTGCGCAACTATCCCGTGCTCGGTCACGCCCGCTTCTTCCTGGAAGCGATACGGCCCGAGATGCAGCAGTACTTCGTCGAGCGCAGCTTCGACGGGCGGCCCTACGACCGCGACACCCGGGACATCGTCTACGAGCGGGCCAAAGGGGTCGACGCCGAAGAGCCGTTCGGCAGCGAACGGGACATGTACAGCCGCGGCTACGAGTTCCTGGTGCCCTCCCTGCGGCCGGTCGACGTACCCGAGCGGCCGCCCCGCGTGCGGGTCGGCGGGCCGGACTGCACGCGGCCGTACGACATGGCCCTCCTGAACGTCTCCGCCATGAGCTTCGGGTCGTTGTCGGCCAACGCCGTGCTCGCCCTGAACACGGGCGCCGCCCGGGGCGGCTTCGCCCATGACACCGGTGAGGGCGGGTTGTCCGAATACCACCTCAAGCCGGGCGGCGACATCATCTGGGAGATCGGCACCGGGTATTTCGGCTGCCGGACCGAGCACGGCGAGTTCGATCCCGACCAGTTCCGCCGGAAGGCGGCCCACCCCTCGGTGAAGTGCGTCTCCTTGAAGTTGTCCCAGGGAGCGAAGCCCGGCATCGGCGGTGTCCTGCCCGGCGGAAAGGTCAACGCGGAGATCGCCCGGGTCCGGGGTGTGCCGCAGGGGGAGACCGTCATCTCGCCGCCGTACCACACGGTGTTCACCACGCCGCGCGAGCTGGTGCGGTTCATCGCCCGGATGCGCGAGCTCGCCGACGGCAAGCCGGCCGGGTTCAAGCTCTGTCCGGGATCGCGGGTGCAGTTCCTCGCCATCTGCAAAGCGATGCTCGCCGAGAACGTCACACCCGACTTCATCGTCGTGGACGGTGCCGAGGGCGGTACCGGGGCAGCTCCCCTCGAATTCGCCGACAACCTCGGCATGCCCCTCACCGAAGGGCTGATCACCGTCCACAACTGCCTGGTCGGCACCGGGCTGCGGGACCGTGTCCGCATCGGTGCGAGCGGCAAGGTTGCCACCGGGTCGGACATCGTCAAGCGCCTCGCCATGGGGGCCGATTACACGAACGCCGCGCGGGCGATGATGTTCGCCGTCGGCTGCATCCAGGCTCAGCGCTGTCACACCAACCGGTGCCCCACCGGGGTCACCACCCAGGATCCGCGCCGCGCCCGCGCTCTGGACGTCGGCGACAAGTCCGAGCGCGTCCGTCGCTTCCAGGAGGCGACCGTCCGCAGCGCGATGCAGATCATGGCGGCGATGGGCGTGTCCGACCTGAGTGAGCTCGCTCCGCGACATCTTCGGCGGCGCGCCACCGACGCCGACGACTTCCGCTCGTACGCGGAGCTGTACGCATGGCTGACTCCGGGCGAGCTGTTGAACGGTCCGCCGCACGGCTGGGCCGAGGACTGGAAGGCGGCCGACCCGGATTCCTTCGCCGGCTGACCGGGGCGCGCATCCTGGTCTCGTCAGCGCGCGGACGGAGTCTGCCCCATCGGAGGATCTCCCACAGCCACCACGGCCTACGGGCACGGTCGGAGGAAGGCCACCCGGACGCGCCGGTGCGGAGTGGCCTCCCCCGCCACGGGGCAGGAGACCCCCATGAAGCTGCTGATCATCCTGGCCGTCATCGTCATCGCCGCCATCTGGTTCTCGAAGGCACGCCGAGACCGGTGAGCCCGAGCGGCCTGATACCGGCACACATGTGAGCCCGGCCGGACACCGAACCCTTCCCTGGACTCCCGACAGCCGGTGCGTCGCGCCCTACGGCTTCGTGCCCGCCTCGGCGGTGTCCGCGGCATCGCGCCCGAACCAGTCCACGCAGACGACGAGTTCGTCGTCGTCCGCGGGGCTCGCTCCGCGGTACTCGGCGAGTTCGCGGAGCACCGCGCGGGGTACGGCTGCCGCGGGCAGGAGACCGGCGGCGTGGATGGCCCGGGCGAGCGCGCGCTCGCCGTAGGCCTCATCGGCCGTGCCGTGCGTGGCGTACACGCCGTCGCTCACGAAGATCAGGCGGTCGCCGGGGAGTACCTCGAAGTGCTGGGCGACGTAGGGCGTCTCCTCGAACATGCCCAGCGGGAACTGGGCCTCGAACGGGACGCGCTCCACCACCTTGTCGCGCTGACGCCACAGTTGCGGGGAGCCCGCGTCGACGACCCGTACCCGCCCGGTGGCGAGTTCGAAGGACAGCAGCAGGGTGGACACGTACTGTGCGCCACGATGCTGGGCGTAGAGGGCCTGGTCGGCCAGAGCCGCCTGATCGGCGATGTCGATGCCCGCCCGCCGCGCGTTGCGCAGGGCGTTGACCGCGAGATTGGTCAGCAGCGAGGCCTGGATGCCCTCGCCCATGCCGTTGGTGATGCTCAGCGTGAGCGTCTCGGCCGTGGTCGCCCAGTCGAAGTTGTCACCGTGGATGGCGTACGCGGGCTCCAACTGCGCGCCTATGGCGTACTCCTTGCGCGTGCAGGACCGCCCCGGGAGCAGTTGCCACTGCATCTCGGCCGCCAGGGTGAGCCGGCTGGCGCGGCGGGCCTGCAGATAGAGGTCGGTGTCCCGCTGGGCCACGACGATCTCGTGCCCCAGGAGTTCGGCCAGAGCGGTGAGTTCCTCGACGGCCTGCGGCGTGCATCTGTGTCTGCTGAGGCGCACCGTGAGAATGCCGAGTCTGTCGCCGCGCACCGTCACCGGCAGATGCAGGTCGACGGCGCCGTCCTGTGCGGCGTACTGCCCGTACGGCTCCTGGCTGCCGAACGCGCGGCCCTCGGGGCTCGTGTGCAGGGGCAAGGGCTGGGTGGTCTCGGGCAGCGACGTGACCGGTTGCAGGACGGTGAGCCCGTAGTCGGCCATGAGGAGTTCCACGCGCAGTGCCTCGTAGTGCTCGGTGAGAGCGCTCCGCACGGCATCGAGCAAGGCATGGGGGTCGGCTGTGCGCACGGCCCGCTCCACTGCCAGAAATCCACTCATGGCGACCTGCCTTCGTTGTATCGGGATATGTCGGACGGAGCGTAACGACCGCTCCGGGGGCTCCGGTGACCGGTACCCCGACAGAGGGGCCACGCGACCCGTGACGTCGGCCCGGCATCGAGGTTAACGATTGACAAGTATTGCCATACGGCAACTATTGAACCTATGGTGACGGAGTCTCAGCTCGGTCACGGACCGTCCGCCATCCGCAGCTCCGCGGGTCTCCTGAGCACGGCAGAACCCGTCCCCCTCACCTGAGCGGACGGCCGCCACCACCATGTGAGGGGCCCCTTGTGGATGCCCGGAACACCCGTCAGCACCTGCGTCTTGTCGTCCTGGACACCCCCGACACACTGCACCTGATCGTGGCCGGGGAGGTGGACATCGACACCGTGGAACCGCTGCGACTCGCGCTGGCGGCAGCGACACACCGCAGCAGCCTGCCGGTCTCGGTGGACCTGTCCGCCATCACGTTCGCGGACACCGCGATCGTCAACACGCTGCTACGGGCTCGGCTCGATCTCGCGGAACGCCTGCGCGTCTCGGCGACGTCCCGGCCGGTCCGCCGACTGCTGGATCTTCTCGGTGTCGACCACGCCTTCGCCCTAGACACCGCATCGGCCCGCGGGCGGGTCGACGCTTGGGCAACTTGACCGACGCGACGTAGAAGTCCGGCTCAGGTCGGGCGTCGAGGCGGCGGCATGCAGGCCGCCGGCGTTCAGGGCGCTCGCCGATCGGGGAGCCGACCCTACCCCCGTGGGGGGGGTGCCTCCTCTGGCGCAACTCCCCGTACCGGTCAGGCCGGACGTGCGATGCGTAGGCGCCCCTGGCCGCCCGCCCCGTCGGAGTCGGCCTCACGGGGTTCCGTCCCTGCGACGTCCGCCCCCGCCCCGTCGACCAAGGCCGCCGCGGCATCGCGGAAGGCCGCCAGACCTTCGGCGAGCTGCGTGAGCGCATGCGCGGGCATCGCGTCCAGCACTGGACGAACTTCTTCCGCTTCTGCCTCACGGACTTCGTCGAGCAGTGCTCTCCCCCGCTTGCTCAGGAAGAGCTGCAACTCGCGGCGGCTCGTCTCACTCAGGCGCCGCTCCACGAGGCCGGCGGCCTCGAGACGGTCGCACAGACGGCTCGTCGCCGGCGGGCTCGATCCCAGCGCTTCACCCAACGCCCGCTGATTGCCGCCCTCAAGACGTCCGATGGCCAGCAGAGCGCGCAGCTGCGAGACAGGAACGGGACCGGACGGCGTCCTGCCATGAGCCCGCCCACGCACGACGCCGAGCAGACCTGAGACCTCGGCAGCAAGGTCCGCTGTCTCCGAGGTGGTCATAGGGCTTGGGCGCATCGCCCCACTGTGCCACCTTTCTGGTCGCCCTGTCAGTACGAGGTTGACGCCGATCTCCTTCTCGGCGCCGTCCCGGACACCCGCAGGCCAAGCGCGGAGCCTGCGACGGGAGGCCTGGGCCCCGTGAGGAGAGTGGTGGCGTCGGACCCTGCAAAGAACCGAACAGCCCCTGACCCAGGCGCCGTTCGGGGTGCATAGTGCTGCCAGCGGGAGTTCGGCGAGCCCCGCCGAGTCGCCGCTTGGGCAGTCAGGCGTCGACCCGCTCGAGCGGCCCGGCCGGACACACGCCGCCCCGCCGCTTCACACCGGGGCGTAAAGGTCCTGCGGTGATGCGCTCAGGACGAGCCCGTTGTCGAAGCGCACCCGCACGGTCACCTGCGGCCCCTGTTCCTGGAACGCGAGCCACACCGGCTCCAGCGCGCCGACCTTCTGCTCCAGCTGCCTCCTGCTTTCCGGCGGCATGCCGTCACCGTAGGAGTCGAGCAGCGACTTGAGCCGCTCGTACTCGCGGACGTCGGTGTCCTCGCGGACCTGCTCGACGACTTCTTCCACGGTTCCCTCGGTGTCGGCGGCGAGCGAGAGGATGCCGATGACCGCCCCTGACACCTCGATCGGGTCGGTCAGGCGGAGATCGGCGGCCAGCTTGACCCGCTGGCCTTCCTGCAAAGTCATGGGGATTCCCTGTTCTACGGTCCGGTCGTGCTCACCCCATGATCCCGCTTGTCTCGCCGGACCGTGATCCCGCCCTGGCCGGCAAAGCCGTAGGGCACCGAATCACTCCGCTCCCCCGGTGGCAAAAGTAATGCGGTACGGAACACGAACGGGGGCATACGGACGTCAACAACCAAACACTGAACGGGAGTTACCATGTTCGCCATAGCCGCAGCCGTACTGTTCTTCTTCGCCTTCCTGGTCAACGCCGCCGAGATCTCGACCAACGACGTCTTCTCCTCGGTGAACCTGATGCTGCTCGGCCTCACCGCTATGGCCCTTCATCTGGCGGGAGCCGGCGGCTGGGCCCGCAGTCGGTCCTCGCGCCGGCGCTGAGTTCACGCGGGGGCGGCCGGTCGACGGGGTCCGTGCCCTGCATTCCGTGCCCACTGTTGACGAGCGGCGCGGGATCTGGCGGCCAACTCGTCCCGGCCGCCGCAGTCATCAGGTACGTACCGTCGATAGCGGCCTGATGAGCAGGCTCACCGTGCCGATACAGGCCGGCACAGCAGAACCCACACCAGTACCTGGCACAGCTGGCCGAGACCATGACGCCCGGTAGTTGCCGAGGGAGCGGGGTGCCCGCCGCCTCCACCGTTTTCAGGCACAGGGCGGGCCACCGCGAACCATGCGCGAGCTCTCGAACTAGAAATAGTGCCTGCGCCCACCGACGGCACGACCGGTCGCTCCAAGAATCCACAGGATGGCGCCGACCAATATCAGAACACCGCCTATGGTCGTCAACAGGCCCATGCCCACCAGCAAACCGATGATCAGCAGTATCAGACCAAGAAGAATCATCACGACTCCATTCGTTCGAGTTGAGGGATTGAGTTGAGGGATCGAAATGTACGAAGCGATCTCCGGGAGCTCAGTCCCCTTACCCCACTGTGATAGCGCGGGCCTGAGAGAGACGCAGAAGTCTCACCGATACACCGCTGACCCCATCAGTGGCCTCCCGTACTCGTACCGTTTCGCCTTCCACATCTGCGAATTCCCCGCAATCACCGGCGCACGCATGCAGACCCTCGATGAATCGCTCACAAGTTCCGCAGGCCAACCGGCCGCATGCAGAGGGGCGTTGTCATCGATGCGCGACTTGGCGAGCCAGGAGCCGCTGCTGGGACGGGTGGGGGTGGCTCGCGCGGCTCAACTGGGGCGCGGTTCCGGGAGAGGCGACGGAGGGAGGAACGGTCTTTCTCTATTGCGGTGCGATGACCTGAAGCCAGTCCTCGACGGCGAGGACTTCCGCCCACTGCGGGAACAGCTTTTCGGTGAGCATCCGGTGGACCTCGGGGTCGGTGTCGAGGCAGCCGTCCGCCAGCACGGTGAGGCCGAAGTCCAGGTCGATGGCGCGCCACAGAGTGGACAGCACCACGGCGCTGGTGGCGATGCCGGTGAGAACGAGGCTGTCGATGTCACGTGCCCTGAGCACCAGATCGAGGTCGCTGCCCGAGAAGGCGCTCCCCCGCCGCTTGGTCACCACCACGTCTCCCTGCTGGGGCGCGACATCGTGATGGATCTCGGTGCCAGGAGCACCCTGGGTGAACAGGCCGGCCTGCATGACGTTCGCCATCACCCGGCTGCGCGGGCTGACTTCCGGATCACCCGGCCGCAACTCCATCACCACGTAGATCACGGGGATGCCGGCGGCCCGGGCACCGTCGATCGCGCTGCGCAAGCGCCGCAGATACCCGGAACCGTCGTCGGCGATCGCCACGACGTCCCGTTGCACGTCCATCACCAGCAGCGCGCTGCTCCCCATGCCTGCCGCCCCCTCCGCCTCGGAAACAACAGCGATTCTGGCCGATCAACCAAGCCGAGGTGGCGGTTTCGGAGATGCCTCACGGGACTTCACGGCGCCGTGGGTCAAACCGAGCTGCCGCCGGGCTGAGCGCCGGCCGTGCGGACCGCCATCAGCAGGCCGCTTGCCCACGCCATGCGGACGCATCGGAAGTCGTCGCGTTCTTCCAGCTCGGCCAGGAGGCGTTCGACAGAGGCCTCATGACCTTCCGGCCAGCCGGGCTGAGGAATGAGGTCGTCGATCAGGTAGGTGCCGCCGGGTGCCACGAGTTCCAGGGCCCGGTCGAGATGGGTGAACTTGCCCGGCCAGGTGTCCGCGAAGACGAGGTCGAAGGGAGCGCCGTCGAAGTCCTCCAGCCACGTGCCGCCGTCCCCGGTGACGAAGGTCACCCGCGGATCGTCTCCCAGATGTTCCTGGGCGATGACTTGAACATCGGGATCGAGCTCGACGGTGGTCAGGCGGGACGCGGAGTCCATCCCGCTGAGGAGCCAGGCCGTTCCTTCTCCGACTCCGGTGCCGAGTTCGAGGACCCGGCCTGCGGGCGCGGCGGCGGCGAGTGCGGCCAGAAGGCTCCCGGTGCGGTCCTCGCTCGACATGATGAAGCCCGCGTCGCGCGCCTTGGAGCGCAACGCGGACAGGGCCGTCGGGATCACGCTCGGCGTATCGTCCATCCGCAGATGATGCGAGGACAACCCCCTTGCGGGCAAGGTCAATTCGCGGGGCCCGGCCACTGGCCGCCCGGCGATCCGGCGCTGTCCTCCACCTGTCGCATCACCCGCTCACAGATGGCGCGGCGGAGTGTTCCGGACCGCTGAACGGCGCGCCCACGAGGCGCAGCCGAGGAGCACCAGCCCCGCCGCGGCGAAGACCCAGCTGTCCGCCGCTCCGCTCATCCAGCCCACACCCCAGGCCAGCGACCACAAGGCGGCCAATACGCACAGGGCCGTCCACGATTGCACCCACATACGCTGACGAGCCGCGAGCCGTTGCGGCGTTCCGCGTTCCATCGGGCCGAGCCCTTGACTCTCCGCTCCGCTCTCATGAGTGTTCATGCCCCTGCGTGTGCCCCCGTTCACCGCCGGTATGACCGGGGATCCTGCGGGAAGGCCGGGTGCGGAACGTCGCGCCCGGGCCTTCCCGCGTCCGCAAGGGCGACCCCGCGGACGTCATCAGCAACCGCAGCGGAATGACTGCGGATACCGGAGGGGGATCGACCGGTCAGGGGCTCAGCCGCCGACCGGCTCCCCCACATTGGCCCGGAAGCGGCCGACGATGTTCCCCGCCGGGCCATAGCTGCAGACGATGAACGTCTGAAGTGATTCCCCACCGTCCGGATGCCCCGAGGCCCGGCCGCAGCCGAGGACGTCGGTGTCCTTCCACACGACCTGCGTGAAGGTGCCCGTCTCGGGCGAGTAGCCGGGCCTGTCCCAGTCGTAGCCGCCCGTCCAGCGGGCCTCGTACCAGAGCTTCACCGCTTCCGCGCAGGTCGCCGGCTCGTTCTCGTACGTGGCGAACCAATAGCGGTTCTCGCCGTAGCCCCTCGCCCCTGGCCCCGGGGGCGCTGTGAGCTCCTCCAGGGTCGAGGCGTCCCGGGCCCGCTGCACGGCGTGCGCGACGGCCGCGTCGTCCAGGGCCAGCGGCGGGGCGCCGTGTCGGGCCCGGTACTGGTTGTGCGCCGCGAGGCATTCCTCGTTGAACGCCTCGTCCGTGGTGTCGGGCAGCGGAGGTCGCGGGTCCGCCGCTTGCGGTGCGCGCGCGGGCGCGTCGGCGAGAGCCGGAAGGGGGGCGAGTGCCGCCCCGGCAAGGGCCAGGGCGATGAGGTACTTGACTGTCTTCACGCCGAGTAAACGATCACCATGCTTTTACGTAACTTCGGGAAGCTATACACCATTTACGGCGACCTGCTTCTCGCGCAGGAGAGGCGGCGGGCCGGGACGCTCGGCGCGGCCCTGCCACTGATGGACGAGCCGTGCGGATGCGTACCGGTGCCCAACAGGGGCAGGTGGGACGGCGATACGCATCGACGAGGCTCCGGAGCGGAGAGGGGCATCGCATGTTCGAGGACTTTGCGACCAGGACGGTACGGACAGGCGACGGAGAAGCGTCCGTCTTCGTCCGGTACGGGGGCGAGGGTCCGCCTCTGCTGCTGTTGCACGGCCACCCGCGCACATCGGCGACATGGCATCGGGTGGCACCCGACCTGGTACGCCGTGGCTTCACCGTGGTCTGCCCCGACCTGCGGGGTTACGGGTCCTCCCGCGGACCGGCGCCCGCGGACGATCATGTCCCGCACTCCAAACGTGTCGTGGCCCAGGACATGGTCGAGGTCATGCAGGCCCTGGGGCACGAGCACTTCGGCCTCGTCGGCCACGACCGCGGGGCTGCCGTGGCGCTGCGGCTGGTGCTGGACCGCCCCTCCGTGGTGCGCCGGGTGGCGTTCCTGGACGGCCTGCCGCTGAGCGAGCACCTGAGACGTGCGAACGCCCGGTTCGCCACCGCATGGTGGCACTGGTTCTTCTTCGCCCAGCCGAAGATCCCCGAACGTGTGATCAACGCCGATCCCGACGCCTGGTATCGCGGCGACCCCGAGGCCATGGGCCAGGAGAATCACGACGAGTGGCGAGCCGCCACCAGGAATCCGGATGTCGTTCGCGCCATGCTGGAGGACTATCGCGCCGGGCTGACCGTGGACCGCGAACACGAGGAGGCGGACCGCGCCCGCGGGGCACGCATCGACTGGCCGGTCCTGGTCCTGTGGTCGCTGCGGGACGATCTGGAGGACCTGTACGGCGATCCGCGCGCCATCTGGCGCGACTGGGCCGATGACGTCCGAGGCCACGGCATCGACGCCGGCCACCACGTGGCCGAGGAAGCTCCTGGCCCGCTCTCCGCAGCCTTGGGCGACTTCTTCGCGGACTGACAGCTCCTTCGCTCCGCCGCGGGCGCGCCCCTGCCCTCGGCCCGATCAGATCAGGCAGTCCCGGCCGTTTCTGTGAGGCCGCACAACATCGCGGCCGCCCTGTTGTGCGTACGCCTTCGGAACACCCGTACCGCTGTACGCGCGCTCAGGGTGCCTGATGGCATGCCCGGCATGTTCTCCAGCGCCTCGCGTGCGACTCGCACTCCGACTCCGGCTTCGCCTTTCATCAGGATCGCTCTGCCCCGCCGTCAGGGGCTGGGGGCACGGGGGTTCCGGGCGTGACTGGCGGCGACGGACAGTCCCTCGCGGTCGTCGTCTTCCTCGGATTCGTCGCCGTATCGCTGCTGCTGTGCGGGCTGGCGGCGGCCGACCTGGACGACCCCGAGCATTTCTACGCGGGAGGCAGCGCGGCTTTCGGTCCGGTGGGCGGAGGGCTGGCCATCGCCGGTGACTACATCTCCGCGGCCACTTTGCTGAGTACCACGGGGGCGGTCGCACTCGACGGCGCCGACGGAATGCTGTTCGGCGGGGCCACCGTCCTGTCGCTGTTCCTGGTCCTGCGGATCCTCGGCGAACCCCTGCGGCGCACCGGCGTCTTCACTCTGGGCGACTTCCTCACCGACCGGCTCGGCGACTCGTCCGTGCGCAGGGCGCTCGGCGTCGCGAGCCTCTTCGTCCTCGCCCCGCTGCTCCTGGTGCAGCTCACGACCGCCGGACGCATCCTGGCCGCCATGTTCGGCCTGTCCGACGGCGCACTGACCGGATGCACGGTCGCCGGCGGTGCGCTCATGATCGCCTACGCGGCGATCGGTGGAATGCGCGGCGTCGGATACGTCCAGATCCTCAAGGTCGGCGTGGTGCTGATCGCCCTGACCCTCCTCGTCGGGATCGTCCTCGCCCGGTTCGGCTGGTCGCCCCTGGGCCTCCTCGACGCCGCCCGCGACCGCTCGGGAGCCGGAGCCGACTACGTACACCCAGGGCTGCACTTCGGCCACTCCGTCGCAGGCCGCCTCGATCTGATCAGCTTCGAGACCACTCTTCTCCTCGGCGCCGCCTGTCTGCCGCACCTCACGATGCGGCTGCACCCGCTCAGGGATGCCCTGACCGCACGGCGGGCCGTGCCGTGGGCCGTCGGCCCGGTCGCGGCAGTGTGCACCGGTGTGGCCGTGGCAGGGCTCGGGGCCTGCGCCCTCATCGGCCGTGACGCCATCAGGGCCGCCGACCCCGGAGGAGCGAGCGCTCTTCTGATGGTGACGGGCGCTCTCGACCCCGTCGCCGGCAGTGCGCGGCACAGCATGCTCTTCGCGATCGTCGCCTGCGCCGTCTTCGCGACCACTCTCGCCGCCGTGGCGGGCATCACGCTCGCCGCCGCTTCCAGCCTCACCCGCGACCTGGGGCGCGGGTCGGCCCCCGGCGCCACGAGTCGGTCCGCCGCCGGCGAGATCCGGCGGGCGCGCCTGGGCATCGTTCTCGTGGGAGCCGTCGCCGTCGCGCTGTCGGTTCTCCTCGCCGACCGTGGCAGGCTGACCCTGATCTCGCTGTCCTTCACCGTCGCGGCCTCCGTACTCGCCCCGGTCCTGTTGTACGCGCTCTTCCTGCCGGGGTACACGGCCATCGGCGTGCGCCGGACCGTCTGCGCGACCATCCCCCTCGTCGTGCTGCTGCTCGCCGGCTCCCCGGCCGCCACGGGCACGCCCACCGCGGTCTTCCCCGACCACGACCTGCACTGGTTCCCGCTCCAGACCCCCGGGCTGATCACCATCCCCGTCGGTTTCCTGCTCGGGCTCACGGGACGCACCCGTTCCGGCGCGGCGCCCCGATTCACCTGGCGAGACCCGGTGAGCGCAGGCCACGACGGCCGCACACGGGGGTAGCGCAGGCATGCCGCTGAACGCGGTCCGGGACCTTCGGCCTGGTCTTTCGTCCGGCCTTTCGGCCCGGCCGCGGGACGTTCTTCCTGACATCAGCCGCGCAGAAAGCTTCGACGACACGGCAGAGCAGGGATGTCCCCGCTGATTCACCCAGCGAGCGACCGCACGGCACCGCTGCAACTCAGCCCGGAAACCCTGTCGTTGACCCCAACCGGGGCATTGGTCTCTGCGTCCACGGGACTGACGTCCCGCGAAGAAGCCAGGAAGCATTTTCTTCGTAATTCACATAAATCGCTTGTACCGTTAGATAGAGCACACTGGGGGTCAAAGCGGATAAATCATTATCCGTTCCCTACGCCTCGTCCCCATGGCGTCCCCCGATCCGTCGGCCCACGTCGGCGGCCCAACCGCTCATGTACTCCCAGGAGTTCACCATGACCGATCTTCAGACCCGACCGCTGACCGATGTCACTCTCCCCGGGGCGCCCGCCTCGCTCGGCCGGGACGAAGGGCCCCTCACCCCGCGGACGTCGCGGACCGCGAGCGTTCTCGCGGAACTCCGCAGGCCGCGCTCCTATCCCGCGGTGTCCGTGGTGATGCCGACGCACCGACGGCATTCGGACAGCGCCCAGGACCGGGTGCGGCTCGGAAACCTGCTCAGCGACGTGGACCGACGGCTGGGCGCCGACCCCGCTGTCACCCGCGAACGACGGGACGACGTCCTCGGGCAGCTGAGGGCCGCGGTGGCGGAGCTGGATCTCGCGCACGCGAAAGACGGCCTCGTTCTGTTCGCCGCGCCCGGGGAGCACCAGACATGGCCCCTCGATCGGGCCGTGCCCGAGCGCGTCGTGGTGGCCGACACCTTCCTCACTCGCAATCTGGTGGCCGCGGCCGCCGCCGCCCGTCCCTACTGGGTACTCACCGTCTCCGCGGACCGGATCGCGCTGTGGGACGGCCGGGGAGACCGTGTCACGGAG
Source organism: Streptomyces sp. NPDC052225 (assembly GCF_040679615.1). NCBI lineage: Bacteria > Bacillati > Actinomycetota > Actinomycetes > Kitasatosporales > Streptomycetaceae > Streptomyces > Streptomyces sp. NPDC052225. The sequence goes on from NZ_JBFAVD010000002.1 coordinate 101,529, forward strand.
GACAGCGGTCACGGCTTCCCGCTCACGCGCAGCCTGGAAGACCCGGACGCCGAACGCAAGGAACGGGTCGGCGACCTGCCCAGCACCTTCCAGGACGAACAGACCAGGCAGTTCTTCCGGGACGCGGACGCGGCCCTGGCCGGCCTGCTCTCCACCGAGGGCCGGTCGCTGTACGTGACCGGTGAGGCCGCCGCACTCACCCTCCTCTCGAACGTCGGCACCGCCGCACGCGACGCGGTCCATGTGCCGGTCGGCGGTCTCGCGCACGCCTCCACCCCTGACGCGGTCGCCCGCGGGATCGCCCCGGCGCGCGCCGAGGCCGCCGACCGGACCGTCGCCGACGCCCTCGCCGACCTGGACGGGGCGCGCAGCGCCAACAAGTACGCCGGTGGTGTGGACGAGGTCTGGCAGGAGGCTTCGACCGGCCGGATACGCCGGCTCGTGGTGGAGGACAACTACCGCGTCACCGTGCGGGCGGGAGCCGCCGAAGGCCACCTGGAACCGGCCGAGGACGACGACCCGGACGCGATCCACGACATCGTCGACGCGATCGTCGAATCCGTGCTGGAGACAGGCGCCGAGGTCGTCTTCGTGCCGGACGGGACGCTGTCCGGGGTCGGGCACATGGCCGCGGTCCTGCGCTACTGAACCGTCCGGCGGCCCGCGGGACGCGAGCTCGCCGCACCTTCGGGCGGGGTGCACCGACACGTCAGCGCGTCGGGGCACCCCGCCCCGGGCAGAGGTGACCTCGGGCTGGAGAACGACCAGGTCGCTCAAGCCGTACGCATGGCCGGCCCTGCCCGGTGAGGCGCCTCAGAACCGCTGATGTGTCACTTGGCCAGGAAGGCCAGCAGGGCCGCGGTGACTTCCCGGGCATGGGTCCACAGCAGGCCGTGGGGCGCGCCCTCGATGACGACGTACTCGGCCTGCGGAAGCGCCTGATGGAAGAGGGCGCCGGTGGACTCGATGGGCAGGATGCGGTCGGCGGTGCCGTGCAGGATCAGTGCCGGGACGTCGATCTTGGGCAGGTCGGCACGGAAGTCGGTGGACCAGGTCGCCACGCAGGCCAGGGAGGCGTACGCGGAGGCTCCCGCGGCAACGTTCCAGCTGTTGCGGACGGCTTCCTCGCTGATGCGGACGCCGAGGTTCTCGTCGAGGTTGTAGAAGTCCTCGTAGAACGCGGTGAAGTAGGCGTAGCGATCAGCGGTGACCGCACCTTCGATGCCCTTGAACACGGCGCCGTCGACGCCCTCGGGGTTGTCGTCCGTCTTGAGGAGGAAGGGTTCGAGGGAGGCGAGGAAGGCGGCTTTGGCGATCCGGTCGGAACCGTAGGTGCCCAGGTAGCGGCCGACCTCGCCGGTTCCCATGGAGAAGCCGACCAGGACGGCGTCGGTGAGGTCGAGGGTTTCCAGGACCGTGTTCAGATCGGCGGCGAAGGTGTCGTAGTCGTAGCCGGTGGTGGGCCGGCTGGAGCGGCCGAAACCACGCCGGTCGTAGGTGATCACGCGATAGCCGGCCGACAGCAGGGCGGCCGTCTGCTTCTCCCAGGAGTGGCCGTCGAGCGGATAGCCGTGGATCAGCACGACCGGCTGCCCTGCGCCGTGGTCCTCGTAGTACAACTCGATGTCGGTCGAGTTCTCCTGGCCAACGGTGATGAATGCCATGGTGTCATTGCCTTTCGATGAGAAACAGCGGGGAGGGACAGAGCCCAAGTGCCCTGCTGGTATGCGGAGTTGTGAGGTGCGAGGCGGTGACCGTCCCGCCGGTCAGCGCACCGTGCGGGCCGCGCGTTCCACGATGCGGGCGACGGCGTCGGGGCGGGAGACCGACACCGCGTGGGACGCGTCGACGACCGTGGTGCGGGCCCCCGCGCGGGCCGACATGTAACGCTGGGCGGCCACAGGGATGTTGAGGTCCTGGGTGGTCACCAGGGACCAGGAGGGGATCGTCTTCCAGGCGGCCTTCGTCGACTTCTCCTCCAGTGCGGCGGCCGCGATCGGACGCTGTCCCGCTGCCATGAGCGCGGCCTCGTCCGCCGGGACGTCCGCGGCGAACTGGCCGCGGAACTTCTCCGCCTTGATGTACACGTCGGCGCCCTGGCCACCGTCGGGCAGTGTGTAGTTGACGGACTCGATGGCCTGACCGAGGGTGCTGCCGGGGAACGTGTCCGTCAGGCCGAGCGAGCTCTCGCCGATGTCGGGCAGGAACGCGGCGATGTAGACCAGTGCCTTCACCTTGTCCTCCAGGCCCGCGGCCGCCTGGCTGATGACGGTGCCGCCGTAGGAATGGCCCACCAGGACCACGGGTCCGTCGATACGGTCGATGACGCTGCGCAGGTAGGCGGCATCGGTCGCCGGTCCGCGCAGCGGGTTGGCGGCTGACACCACGGGGTAGCCCGCGCGGTGCAGGCGCGTGACGACGCCGTCCCAGCTCGAGGCGTCCGCGAACGCCCCGTGTTCCAGCACGATCGTCGGTCGTTGCGGACGCAGGGGCGCCGAGCTGGCCGCACCGGGCAGGGTGACGGCGGCCACGGACAGCCCTACCGCAGCTGTGGCACCGACCAGGGCGGATCTGCGGCTGAGAAGGGTGGTGCGCATGGGTGAACGTTCCTTTTTCCTTGGCCGTGGCCCGGAGCGGGCTCGGCGAGCTGGCACGGTGCGTTCGTGAGCCGAGGCACCGAGTTTCTTTGTCGACAAGTGAGTTGCTGGGTGCGGCGCGCACCGAATGGCCGGCGCCGATGGCGGGGATGCGGGAGGAAGCGGGGCGACGCGTCGCAGCGGCAGGAAGCGCGCGTGTCCGGCTTCCGCGTCACCTGGGCGGGAAGCGCCACCGGCTCCGTGTACCGGAGGGCGTGTCCTGCGTTCTGTCCTACGACGGCAGGCCCGCACCGGTTCACCGCGAGAACGACGAACTTTCGTTCACCAGGGCGCCGACGGGGCGACCAGCCCCCTCGCGCCGTGTTCAGACCGCGGAGCCCAAGATGTCGTAGATCTGCCTCAGGTACCTGTGGGTGCGCTCCGAACCGAGGATGCCCTCGCCCAACCGGTTCATCGTGTACGAGAACGTGACGCGCCGGTCGAGGTCCATCACGACGATCGACCCGCCCCGGCCGACCCAGAAGCAGACCCTCCCCGTGGGCATGTGCGGCATCGTCCTCCCGTCGGCGAGCGCGAAGCCGAGGCCCCAGCGCACGGGAACGCCCAGGAACAGGTCGACTCCGTCGGCCTGCACGTCCAGGGCCTTGTCGACCGTGTCCGCGGAGAGGAGCCGGTGGCCGTTCACCTGGCCGTGCCGTGAGATCACGGACAGGGCGCGGGCCAGCCCACTTGCGTTGCCGTGCCCGTTGACGGCTCCGAGTTCGGCACGGCGCCATTGCGGGGTGTCGACGTGTTCGTCCCGGGCGGGGCTGCCCAGCAGCGTCCTGGCGAAGATTCCCTCGGGGTCCAGGCCGGCGGGTATCCCGGACACGTGTGAGGGGGCGACCAGTTCGGCGATACGCGGCCAGTCCGCCTCCCGCGCGCCGATCTGCACGTCGGCCCGGCAGGGCCGGGCGATCTCGGTGTCGACGAATTCGGTGAGGGTCCGCCCGCTGACCCGCCGGACGAGCTCCCCTATCAGCTGCCCATGCGTCTGCACGTGGTAGCCCGAGGCGCTCCCGGGCTCCCACCAGGGCGCCTGCGCGGCCAGCCGGGCACTCGCGGTCGGCCAGTCGTACAGGTCGTCCACGGTGAAGGGCTGCTGCCAGCCGGAGAGCCCCGAGGTGTGGGACAGAACGTGGCGTACCTCGATGTCCTGCTTGCCCTGGGCGGCGAATTCGGGCCAGTAGTACGCGACCGGGCGGCGCAGATCCAGCGCGCCCCGGTCGACGAGGAGGAGGGCCGCCAGGCTGCTCAGCGTCTTGGTGGTCGACCACAGGCTGACCAAGGTGTCCTGGCGCCACGGCACGGTCCGCGCCTCGTCGGTGTGCCCGCCCCACAGGTCGACTTCCATGACGCCGTCGACGTCCACGGCGAGCGACGCCCCCAACTCCTCGCCGGACTCCAAGTGCGCCGCCAGCGCCGACCGGACCGGTGCGAACCGTGCGCTGCTCGTTCCTTCGACAGTGACCATGACTTCTCCCCATTCGTGACGACGTCCGTTCGGTCCCACAACGCCAGGGACCCCGCGCCGGTTCACCTCGCGTCGCGGAAGGACCACCCGCCGTCCGGCACCACGTGTGCGCCGCTCAACGGCACGGCCCGCCTGCGCCGGCATCGCGCGAACGGGCTGCTGCTAACCTCCTGTCCGGTATGCGGGCAGCGGACGACGGGGTCCTCGCCGCTCCGGACACCCGCACCGGCCACTCCCCCGCTCGGCGGGCAGCTCACCGCGACGAAGGTCGCGCGGACGTCCGGGTGGGCACGCGCCCGGTCTCCGTCACCGCGGGAACGGTCGCGAGCTGTCCCGCGGGCCATGGTCATGGGTGTGCCCCCAGGGTGGCGCCCTCGAGCGGGAGTCCGGGTGGATGCGATGACAGCTGTGGGGCAGGGGCTCGACTTCGGGCTGCTGGGTCCGTTGGTGGTACGGCGGGCGGGCGCGGTGCTCGATCCCGGCCGGCGCAGGCAGCGGCTGCTGCTCATCCGTCTGCTGCTCGCCGACGGCCGGGCGGTGTCGCCCCGGACGCTGTGCGAGGAACTGTGGCCGCAGGAGCCGGGGCGAACCCCGAGCGGGGCGCTGAACTCCTTGCACGCCCATGTCAGCAAGTTGCGTGCGGTCCTGGAACCCCCGCATCTGCGTCGGCAGGGCACCTACGAGCTGCTGGTCACCGAGCCGCTGGGCTACGCCCTGCGCGTGCCGCCCGAGAGCCGTGACACCGTGCGCTTCGAACGGTCTCTCACCCAAGCACGCCTGTTCATGGACCAGGACCGGCCCGATCGCGCCGTCGAAGAGACCGGGAACGCCCTGGACCTGTGGCGTGGCACGGCCTTCGCCGACGCGGCGCACCACCTGTTCGCCGCCCAGGAGACGGCCCGCCTGGACGAACTGCGGCAGACCGCCCGCGAGATCCGCACCACCGCTCTGCTCATGGACGGCCGGATCACCGACGCCCTGGACGCGGCACAGGAGTTGACCTCGACGCACCCTCTGCGGGAAACCGGCTGGGCCCTGCTGCTGCGTGCCCTGTATCTCGCCGGCCGGCATCCCGAAGCTCTACAGCGCTACGCCGAACTGCGACGTCACCTTGCCGACGAACTCGGTCTCGAACCCGGGCCGCCGCTGCGCGCATTGCACGAGGGCATCCTCCACCACGACCTGCCGCCCCTGCGGACAGCCGGTGGGCCCAACCCAGTTCGCGCGGCATCCACCCCCGGCGCGGACACCGGGCAGGGCGGCCGTCCGATCGGGCCGGACGTGTCCGAGGGGCCGGACGAGGGCGGGGCCGCCTCGTGCGCCGGCCAGGACGCCGACCCGACCGGCCGACGCGACGCACCTCGCGCTCCGGCCCCCGACGAGGAGTCCTCACCGTCGCCCCGGCCGCGTCCGGCCCAACTGCCCGGCGGGCTCGCGGTGTTCGCGGGACGGGCCGCGGAGGGTGCGTGGCTGTCGGCTGTGAGCGGTTCACCGGACCTGCCGGGACCGACGGCGGCCTCCGTCGTCGTCATCAGCGGTGCCCCCGGGGTCGGCAAGACGACCTTCGCGGTCCACCACGCCCACCGCATCGCCTCGTCCTTCCCCGATGGACAGCTCTTCGTCAACCTGTGCGGATTTCACCCGCACGCGCCCGCCGTGGACCCCGGGACCGTGCTGCACGGGTTCCTCACGGCCCTCGGCGTTCCCGCGCAGCGCATCCCGGAGGACACTCAGGCCCGCAGCACACTCTTCCGCAGCCTCCTTGCCGACCGGCGAATGCTCGTGGTGCTGGACAACGCCCGCGACGAAGAGCAAGTACGCCCCCTGCTCCCGGCGGGAGCGGGCTGCCTCACCCTGATCACGAGCCGCAACCAGCTCGCCGGCCTGATCGCCGCCGACGGCGCGAAGTCCCTGACGCTCGCGCTGCCCTCGCAGACCGAGGCCCACCAGGCGCTCGAACGGCGCCTGGGAAGCGAGAGGCTGGCCGCCGAGCCCACCGCCACGGCCGAGATCATCCGGCTGTGCGGCCGGCTCCCCCTGGCCATGGCCGTGGTCGCCGCCCGCGCCGAACTCGACCCGTCCTTTCCCCTGCGCGCCATGGTCGACGACCTGGAGCACACCCACGGCGACCTCGACGCGTTCACCGGCTTCGACAGCAGCACCGACGTGCGCACCGTCTTCTCCTGGTCCTACCGGTTGCTGGACGAGCACGCCGCCCGGCTCTTCCGGCACCTGGCCCTGCACCCCGGCCCCCACGTCACCGTCCCCGCCGCCGCCGGCCTCATCGGTCTCCCCCTCGCCCAGACCCGCCGAGCCCTCGCCGCCCTGACGCGGGCCTGCCTCGTGGAACAGCCCGTGCCGGGCCGCTACAGCCTGCACGACCTCCTGCGCTCCTACGCCGGCGAGCTCAACCAGATCCACGACACCGCCGAGGAACGCCACCACGCCACCCTGCGGGTCCTGGACCACTACCTGTTCACCGCCTACCAGGCCAACCAACTCCTCAAGCAGGACACGACGGCCGAACTCGAACTCGGAGCACCCGGCCCGGGCGTCACCCCGGAGAAGTTCACGGGCGCCAGACAAGCGAACCAGTGGTTCGGCGCCGAGCACCCCGTACTGGCCGGCCTGCTGCACCACGCGATCAGCCGGCGGCTCGACCATCACACCGCCGGGCTGGCCTGGTCGCTCAAGGAACACCTCCAACGCCAGGAGTTCTGGCCCGAGGCCATCACCGCGCTGGCCCCCGCCCTCGACGTGGCCCGGCGTCGGGGCGACCGGCTCGAAGAGGGCCGTTGCCTGCGCCACCTCGGCAGCATCCACGGCTACCTCGGCCACCAGGAAGAGGCCCTGCGGCACCTGCGAAGCGCCACCGCGATCTTCGAGCAGCTCGGCGCGACCGGTGAACAGGCGCGGGCCCACTACGTCATGGCGTGCGCGCTGTTCCTGTTCGGCCGGGTCCAGGAGGCCGTGACGTACTCCGAGCGGGGCCTGGAGCTGTCCCGGGAGACCGGTGAGGAACTGTGGCTGGCCGAGTGCCTTCTCGAACTCGCCTGGTTCCAGGCCAATCTGGGGCAACTGCACAAGAGCCTCCAGTACAGCGAGGAGGGCATCGCCCTGTTCCAGCGCCTGGACGCACCGTGGCAGCTGGCCCAGGGCTGGGACATCGTGGGCTACACCCTCCGCGCTCTCGGCCGTCACGAGGAATCGGTGGCCACGTACCAGCGGGCGACGCGGGCCTTCGAGGAACTGGGTGACCACAGGAACGCCATCGGCACACTGATGCGGCTCGGGGACTCCCGTCTGGCCCAGGGCGACCGGGACGGCGCACGAGCGGACTGGGTCAAGGCCCTCGCGCACGCGGACGAGCGGGCCATGCGTCACAGTGCCCAGCAGGTACGCGACCGGCTGACCGCCCTGGACATGGATGCGGACCCCACGCCCGCCGTGCCGGAGCGGGTGATCGGAAACCATCGCCTCCCGGTTCCGCACAACGGTAGCTCTGTGCGCCCGTAGCCCGCACAGCGCCGACCCCGAACCGGGCACGACAAGAAGACGACAAGGTTCGGCCAAGGGCCCCCCACGAGTGTTGAGCCACTCGACCGCACATGCGGGAGAGCAGGGCACAGAACACTCGAAAAGGAATGGGCACCACCATGAACGGGCTCTTGGAAGCGCGGACCACCGTCCCCGCTCCGCGTCGGTCCCCCACGCGGGACGTCGCAGCGAACGCCGACTGCGACGCCTTCGTACGAGACGTCTACGACCGGTACGGGCCTCTGCTCGTCCGGTACGCCGCACGGCTGCTCGACGGCGACTGGCACAAGGCGGAGGACATCTTCCAGGAGACCGCCGCCCGCGCCTGGAAGCACGGTCAGTTCCTGGGCCCCCGCGGCGATCACCTCCGGCCGTGGCTGTTCACCGTGACGCGGAACCTCGTCATCGACCACCACAGAGCCCGGCGGAACCGGCCGCTGGACCTCATGCCGGTCGAGGACCTCGACGCGTCCTGGGACAGCACGGAATCCACGGTCACCACTCATGCGGTGCTCAGAGCCCTGCGGGAACTGAACGAGCAGCAGCGGACCGTCATCCGTCTCATGTACTACCTGGAATGCAGCGTGGCCCAGGCGGCCGAGCACCTCGGCGTACCGCCGGGCACGGTGAAGAGCCGCGCCTTCTACGCCGTGCGAGCACTGCGCAAGGCGTTGGCGAAGCAGGGAGTCGACGCGGTGTAGCCGCTGCCGCTGTCCACACGGGCCGGCCGGCACACCGGGCGGCAACCCATGGTGCCCGGCACGGCGGACTGAAGCTCCACTGCGCGGCCGGTCGTCGCGGAACTGCTCGCGCGCACTGGTGATTTCGCCGATGGCGCCGGGACCCATTGCCGCCACCCTGATGCGGACCAGGTACCCGCACCCCCCTCAGGAGGGCTCCATGGGCTCCATTCGTCCACGTCGTCGGCTGCTCGGCGCACTCGCGGCGACCGCCGCCGCGTTCGCCTTCTTCTCCTCGGCCACGACCACCGCAGGCGCCGACGGCGCGTCGGCCACGGTCGCCAGAGCCACCACGACGCACACGGCCGCGGCGGACGCGGCGCAGCCGTTGTCCACCAGCACGCCCGTGGTCTTCGTGCACGGCTACACCGGCAACGCCTCCAACTGGACCACCGCCATGGCCGTCTTCCGTGCCAACGGCTGGGCCTCCTCCAACCTCTTCGCCTACGAGTACAACTCGTACGGGAACAACATCACCAACGCCCAGGGGCTGGCCTCCTACGTCAACACCGTGAAGGCGCGCACGGGCGCGAGCAAGGTCGCCATCGTCAACCACTCGATGGGGGGCCTGGTCAGCCAGTACTACCTGAAGGTGCTGGGCGGAAACACCAGCGTCAGCCACCTCGCCTCGATCGCGGGCGCCAACCACGGCACCACGTACGCGGGCGCCTGCCTGATCTACGTGACCTGTCAGCAGATGTACCCGGGCTCGTCCTTCATCTCCCAGATCTCATCCGGTGACGAGACGCCCGGGACGACCAGGTACGCCACCTGGTACTCGGCGTGCGACGGAATCATCATCCCCTACACGAGCACCCGCCTCGATGGCGCGACCAACAACAACGTTGCCTGCCAGACCCACCTCGGATACCTGACGGACACCGTCGTCCTGGGACAGATCGCGCGTTTCTTCGCGTCCTGATCACAGAATCCCGTCACGGTGGGCCCGGCCTCCACGGCCGGGCCCACCGTGACGGGTGCGAGCGCGGAGCGGGGCCACCCCGCGCTCCGCTCCCGGTGCGACGGCATCAGCTCTCGGGGGAAGCTATGCGAGCCAGAACGATGCCGCCGACGATGAGCGCCAACGCCGCCACACGTAGGAGCGTGAGGGGGTCGCGGTTGACGACGACTCCCAGGGTGATGGCGCCGATCGCTCCGATGCCCGTGAACACGGCGTACGCGGTGCCCACGGGGATGGTCCTCATCGCGAGGGTGAGGAGGTAGACCGCACCGGCGGCCAGCAGGAAGCAGAGCACGGTGGGCAGGGGGCGGGTGAAGTTCTGGGTCGGCTTGATGCTCTGGGACCAGCCGATCTCCACCGCTCCGGCGAGGGCCAGGAAGAGCCAGTTCATGTGGTCGTCCTTGTGGCGAGTTCCCGTCCGAGGTCGCGGGCTTCCTTGAGTGCTTCGGCGAGGGATGCCTCGTGCCGGGGGCGCAGGTCGGACAGGTGCGGGTCGATGACGGAGTTGGCCAATTCGGCGTACAGGAAGGTGACGTCGGTGATGGCGAGGTGGCCGGCGGCGAAGTCCCGTAGGTAGCGGGCCTGATGGTCGAATGCGGCCTTCGGGGCGCCGGGGAGATAGGAACCGCCCCGGGCGCTCGCCACGACCAGCGTCCGTCCCGCCAGTGACATCCGGGGGAAGGTCACCTGGTCGATCCACGCCTTCAGCGACGCGGGGACGCCGTAGTTGTACATCGGGGTGCCGATGAGGACGACGTCCGCGGCGATGAGTTCGTTCAGCAGCGGTTCGATCGTCCGCCAGGCGAGGGCCTGTTCGGGCGTGCGCGCGCCCTCGCCGAGCCGGTCGAGGTCGTGGATGCCGTCGGCGAGGAGGTTGTCGCAGATCTCGGTCCAGGCCTCGGTGATCTGCGGCACCGGGTCGGCGGCGAGATCTCGGTACGTGACGGTGCCGTCGGCCTCGCGCCACGCGTCGGCGAACGCGCCGCTGACCTCGCGGGAGAAGGATCGGCGGCGGGCACTGGCATCGAGGTGCAGCAGGTGCGGCATGACGGGTCCTCCGGTCGACTGTTAAATGGACGTCGCGTCCACTTAGGACAGCAGGACCATAGCCCTAACCGGACGCGCCGTCCACTTGTTGGAGTAGAGTGACCCCATGAGCAATCCGAAATCGCTGTTCGACGGGGGGACGGGCGGGGCGGCGGCCGCGCCCCGCGAGCGAGCGGACGCGGCGCGGAACCGGCTGCGGGTGCTGGAGGCAGCTGCCCGGCTGTTCGCGGAACGCGACCCGCAGAGCGTCGGCATGGAGGACATCGCGCGGGCCGCCGGAGTGGGCAAGGCCACCCTCTACCGCCGCTACCCGGACATCGCCTCCATCGCGGTGGCGCTGCTCGACGAGCATGAACGCGCACTTCAGGAGGAACTGCTGCGGGGCCGGCCGCCGCTCGGTCCCGGCGCGCCTCCCGGCGAGCGGCTGGCCGCCTTCTACCGGGCGATGGCCGAACTCCTCGACCGGCACACGCACTTGGTCCTCGGCGCGGAGACCGGGCAGTCACGCTTCGCGACCGGCGCCTACGGGTTCTGGCGCGCGCATGTCGCGGCGCTGCTCCGCGAGGCGGGTGTCGACAACCACGAGGCGCTGGTGGATCCCCTCCTGGCCCCGCTCGCGCCCGAGGTCTTCCAGTTCCAGCGCGATCGCCTGGGACTCGGCGTCCCACAGATCGCCGCCGCCCTCGAAGCGCTGGGGCAGGGCGTCATCACGCCCGGCCGCTCACAGGTCCGCGGACCGGCTGCGTGACGGCACGGCTCTTCGCATGGCGGAGCCGCAGGGCTGTTCTGGCGCTGACGTTGGCCTCGGCGGCCGCTGGTGGCGGGGATGACCTCGGGCAACGCCAAGGGACGGACATTCCCGTCGAACTCCACTGACGAACGCAGCACCATTCCGACGGGGCGGGTCCGAGCGGACCCGCCCCACGCGCTGTGGCCCGGTCAGGTGCCCGGCTTGCGCCCGTAGACGAAGACGTCGTCCCCCTTGTGCAGGAGGGACCAGTACTTCTTGGCCGTGGCCGGCGTCATGTTGACGCACCCGTGCGATCCCGGCGGGTTCCACATGCTCACGCCGACCGAGTGGAACGCCTGGCCGCCGTCGAAGAACTGGCTGTAGGGCATGGGAACGTGGTAGATGCTCGACACGTGGTCGATGTGGCGCCAGTAGATCTTCTTCAGGCCTGTGCGCGTCTCGTACCCGTTGCGACCGGTGCGTACCGGCACGGGCCCGTACACCAGGTTCTTCCCGTCCTGGATCCAGCTGAGCTGGAGAGTGAGGTCGACGCAGGCGATGCGCCCCTTGTTGACGGGGCACTTGCCGCTCTTGTTGGGGTTCGCGCCCACGGCCTTCTGCTTGTTCATCAGGTCCATCACGCCCCAGGTGACGGGGCCGGCGTAGCCGATCGTGGGCGTGATGCCGTGCTTGTTCTGAAATGCCTTGATGGCCGTGCAGTCGGCGGCGGACTGCTTGCCGTCGACCGGGCGGCCCAGGAAACCCTCCACCTGCTTCTGGTACGGGCCGGTCTGCGTGCTGCAACCGCTCGCCGCGTGCGCCGGCACGGTTCCCAGCGCCACGAGCAGCGGTGCGGCGAGCGCGGTGACACCGACGGTCGCTACGGCACGTCTCCGGTTACCACCCTTGCGGTCCCCCATGGGTCTTCCTCTCCCCGATGGTGGGGCGCGATCGGCCGACCGCGCTCCTGACCAGGTAGACCCGGCACCGGCCCGACACGTTGTATCGCTGCGCCGCCTGGGACCGAACGGTGACATAAGCGGGCGGAGGACCGCCCAGGGCACGACGGCCTCTTGCATGCTGGAGCTGCTTTCGCCCGGTCCCCCTGGGAGGGCTCGGCGTCACCTCCCGTATCCACGGGGTGGATCTGCGGCATCAGGGGTCGCGATGATCCGAAGGATTCCCAACCGGCCGCTCCCCCCGCAGAGTTGCCTGTACCGCGCCGGGCCACACGCTCCGGCCGCGGGCACCCACGTCACCCCCGAGAGGCCCCGTCGTCATGGTCGTTTTCAGATCCGTCCGCAGCCGCACCGCGCCCTCGGCGGTCCGCATGTCCGTACTCAGCGGCGTGATCGGGGGTGTCATCGGAGCGGTGATGAGCGCGGCGGCCAACTACCTGCTCGTCGGCATGCCCACGAGCGGCGCGGCCAACGCCGCCAACCACGCCGTGTCCGGATTGATCAGCGGCTTCCTCGCCGGGTTCCTCGGCCTGCTGACACATCTGCGCCGGAGCGCCCGGCGGACGGCACCGCCGGCCACCTCCCCCCAGTGAACGCGGCGCCCCCGCCGGGTTACGCGGAGCCTCCCGGATCGGCCCTCACCAGTCCGCGCCGTCAGGCCGTGGGTCCTCCCGGCCGGCCACCGTCAGAGCCGAGCGAATCGGGGGTTCCCGGCGGTGTGGGCGTGGTGATGCCGCTTCCCGCGCCGCGGCTGTAGTGGGTGCCCAGCTCGCGATGGAATTCGGGGTTGTCGAGGTGCTTGTGCTTGTCGAACTCCGGGGCGGCCTTGATCTCCTCCTTCGTCCGTGCGACGTGGATGGTCTTGGCCTCGGCATCGACCCTCGTGATGGTTCCGGCAGGAAGCAGCACCTCCTTGCCGAAGATCCACACACCGGTGTCGACCACGATGTACTGCTCGGCGACCTCGCGGGAGTGGGAGTCGACCTTGCCGATACTGCCGTCACTCGCCTCGACCTTGTACCCGGTCAGGTCGGCGCCGGGGGTGTAGCCGGCGGTGGCGGGAAAGGTCCAGATGTTCTCGCTCATGACGCGCCCTCCGAAGATCATGGGATACGGACGGGCGGTACGTTTTGTACCGTGCGTCCCGATCCGGGCCCTCACCCCGACTTCCCTGCCGCACGCGGATAAACCCAAGCCTCGTGCTTGCGTGACGAGCTGGACGGCTCCGTGCTCGACCCGCCTGAGGGCATAGGGGCGTCCTGCCCCGCTCATCCGGGGTCGGCAGCGGAGCCTTGCCGTCGCGACGGTGCGGACGTGAAGGGCGCCCCGAACAGGGCGGCCCGGACGAACGCGGCAGAGGCGGCGCCGATCACGCTCCCGATCACGACATCGGAGGGGTAATGGGCACCGCTGTACACGCGCCCGGCTGCCACGGCCGCCGCCGGCGCCGCCAGAATCACGCCCACGCGCGGCCGGACCAGCGCGACCCCGGCGGTGAAACCGACAGCCGCGGCGGTATGCCCGGACGGGAAGGACGAGCTGTCGGGACGGTCATCGACATGCCGACCGTCGAACCATTCCCTCGGCGGTCGGCGCCGCTGACACAACGGCTTGACGACCGCATTGGACGCCAGCTCCGCCACGGTCATCCCCGCCAGACCCGTCACAGCAGCCTCCCGGCCGCGTCCGCCGCCGCACGCACCGAGGGCCAGGGCCACCGCGCACCACAGCCTCGTGCGCTCAGCCGCCGTCTCCGCCGCGGACAGCACCCGCCGCGCCCAGGAGGAATGCCACGACCCCACCCGCTGTGTCACCCGACGCTCGCCGTCGCGCAGATCCGACAGAACATTCATGGCTCGCCGGTTCCCCGCACCAGGTGATCGCACACCGTGATCCGACCCGCCACGTGCGCCGACCGGGTGCCACCGGCCGGCCGCCGACCGGGCGTCCGGCGCCTCTGCTCTCGCCGGGCCACGCGACAACCGAGCGTGCCTAGCTGTCGGCGCTGGGCACGGACAGCGGGTCGTCAGGCGACTTCTTCCTGGCGGCCTCCATCTGCTCACCGAGCTCCTGAAGCCGGTTACGCCCCATGGCTTTGCGCACCTCGGGGAACCACTCCTTCTCCTCCTCCTCGACGTGGTGCCGCACGTTCTCCATGAGCACGGTCATCTTGGCGTCGAACCGCTCGTCGGCCGGGTCGAGATCCTTCAACTCGGAGAGCATCCACAGGACGACGTGATGTTCCTCGACGCTTTCGAGGATGTGGTCCTTGGTATCGGGGGCGCCCTCCCGCGAGGCCGGGTAGAAGATCTCCTCCTCGATGAAGGTGTGTGTCGTCAGCTCCTCGATCACCCGGTCGGCGATCCGCCGCTTCTCGGCGTACGCCTTGTCCCCCGCTTTCTCGAACTGCTTGAACAGCTTCTCCACCGTCTTGTGGTCTTCCTTGAGCAGCACGATGCCGTCCACAGACTTCCTCCGTACTCGCGTGTGCCGGCGGTTGAGCGCCGACCGGGCAGGCTGTGTACCCGCATCGCGCCGGATCAGTTCCACCGCGACGCCGAAAGCCACCCGAAGGGGCACCCGCCGTGAGCCGGACGCCCCCGGCACCAGGAGCGTCCAGCCCGTCCCTGTGCCCCGCCCCGGCCGTGGCAAACACCACGGCACCCGAATCTGGATCGGACGTGTGGAACACGCGCCCGCACGGCTGAGCTGGCCGTAGCCGACCTCCGGGCAAGGGCGTTGCTCCCGTCATGGAGACTCACCCTGGCAGCCCGCCCTCGGCGCTTGCCCGGCTGGCCGACACCTATGGCGTCGACACGGCTCAGTCGGCGCCGGAAGCCGCGACAGCCCTGTGCTCGTGCGCACTGGACGTGCCTTCGCGCGGCGACCACCGCACGTGGCGCTCCCCCACTTTCATGTTCTCCGCGGTGATCGCCCGCCTGCGCAACCGCCGTTCGGCGAAGTGACGGCTCGGCCGTCGCCGACGACGGGCCCGCCGGGCCGACACGTGAGCCGACGGTGGCCACGCGGGGCGCGCGACCTTTCGCAGAGAGGAAGTTGACCTCCTCATGAGACATTCATCAGAAGATCGCTCCTGGCAGCGGGTACTCACCGCCGCATGGGATCCCTGAGTTCACCGTTGCTGCTGGTGCTCTTCGTCGCCAGTGCGGCGGTCATCTGGTACGCGGGCATCAAACTGTCCGACACGACCGACATCCTGGCCGAACGGCTCGGGCTGGGCGGCGCGCTGGCCGGACTCGTGCTGCTGGCGATCGCGACCAATCTGCCGGAGATCGCCATCACCGTCTCGGCCGCCCTGGCCGGCCAGTTGGACGTCGCGGTGGGCAACATCCTCGGCGGCATCGCCCTCCAGACCGTCGTCCTGGCCGTACTGGACGCCGCCGGGGTCCGCCCCCGCAGCCCGTTGACCCGGATGGCCGCCAGCCTCCAACTGGTCCTGGAGGGCGGCCTCGTGGTGGCGATCCTGGCCGTGGTGGTCATGGGCACCCAGCTCCCCTCCGGCCTGCACGCCGCGCGTCTGGATCCGGCATCGGTGGCGATCTGCGCGCTGTGGGGCATCGGACTGGCGTTGATGAATCGGGCCGGCCGCGGTCTGCCGTGGCGGGAGGGCGGCGACGCGCCGGACGGTCAGCCCGAACCGCGGGGCCATGCGCGCGGGAAGAAGGAGAAGGCGGCCACCGCCCAGGGCGTCGGCACTCGCCGGGCCGCGCTCCTGTTCGCCGCGGCGGCGCTGGCCACGCTGGTGGCGGGTGTCGTCATCGAACGCAGCGGCGAGGAGTTCTTCGCGCGCCAGGGGCTGAGCGGGGTGCTGTTCGGCGCGACCGTGCTGGCCGCGGCCACCTCCCTGCCCGAGGTCAGCACCGGCCTGACCGCGACGGAACTGGGCGACTATCAGCTGGCCGTCAGCGACATCTTCGGCGGCAACGCCTTCCTGCCCGTGCTGTTCCTCCCGGCGACCGTGATCTCCGGCAAGCCCGTTCTGCCTGCCGCGCACGACACGGATGTCTACCTCACCGCCCTCGGGATCGCGCTCACCGTCGTCTACATGGCCGGACTCGTCTTCCGGCCGCGTCGGCAGTACGCGCGCATGGGCCCCGACAGCGTCACCGTCGTCATCGTCTATCTCGTCGGCGTCGCCGGGCTGGCCACCCTCGCCACGTGAACACGCCCGCAGGGCACTGAGAGCTTTCGCCCTCCTGCTTCGCCGCGGCGAAGGGGCCCGGCCGGCGGCCGGGCCCCTTGCGCGTGCGTGGGTGGTCAGTGACGCGGTCCGCGACGTCCGGGCGTGCCCTCGCCGGGCATGCCCCGCTCACCCTTGGGGTTGTCGAACTCGATCTTCTCCTTGCGCACGGTGTCGGAGACTTCCTTCGTCTCCGTCACCTTCTCCGTCTCCAGGCGTACGCGTTCGACGGGCACCGTCTCCTTGCGCACCACCGCCCGTTCGGCGTGGAGCGTCACCTCCGTCTCCGCCTCACCGATCTTGGCGCCCTTGACGTCGCCGTCACGGATCGGCTCGCGCACGACCCGAACCTCTTCGTGGGAGACCGGTACGGAGGTGGTCACGTTCTCCGTCTCCACCACCTTGCGCAGGTGGGCCCGGCCGACCTCCTGCTCCTCCGTGCCGACCCGCAGGCGCTCCTCCGAGCGGATCAGCTCGTCGGCCTTGCCCGAGGTGGTGTCGGCGGTACCGCGCATCGCCGGCTCGCGCGCACCGGCAGCGTGACGGCCGTGCGCCTCACCCGTCGCGAAGCCCGCGGCACCGACGGCGCCCGCGCCGCCCGCACCACCGGCGACCCCACCACGAGGACCCGCGGCGCTCGCGGGGCGGGTCCCCTCGGAGGGCGTCGGTGCCGGGGTGGTCCGGGCCATGCCGTAGTGCGCGTACAGCTCCCGTTCCTCCGACTCGTCCAGGTGCTGGTCGGCGTCCACGCGCGGCGCGTCCTTGACGGCCTCCTTCGTGTACGCCACTTGGAGCCGGTTGTCCTTGCGCGTGGCGCCACTGAGGGGCACGAAGGTCTCCTTCATGCCGAACAGCCCCGTCTTGACCGTCGCCCAGTCCGGCTTGCCCGTCGTGTCGTCCACATAGACCCGCTCGACGCTGCCGATCTTCTCCCCTGTGCGGTCATAGGCGGTCAGCCCGACCAGGGCATCGGGGTTGTTGAAGGTCTCGCCCTGCGTCATGCGTGATCACTCCCTCCGGGACATGGAGGCGGCTGAACACCGCCGAGATCGCCATGTGCCTCCTCTCCATCCCGTGACGAGTCGGCCGTCGGCGCAACAAGACGGCTGACTCGCTGTAGTCGAAACGGCTGATCAGACGCGTATCGCCGGATGATTGCGGCGACCGGACGGATCTCGACAGCCGTGCCCGACTAGCCCGTACGGGTGAATGCTTGGCAATGCCCACTTCTTGGCACGCAGGCGCCGTGGGCGGCGGTCAACGCGCGGTCAGGCGTCGCACGGCGCAGCCGTCGGGCCTCTCGACGGGGCGGCACGCGGCCCCGACAGGCCCCCGACCTGCGCGATCCCGGTTGCCGTAGGCACCAGGGCCGCACCGGCGATCGCCTCCTTGGCATCACGAACCCCAGGCGTTCACATTTTCTCCACATCAGCGCAGGCAACCGGTCACCTTGCTCGCCGGTCTGCCCTGGTGCCGGTTCGACAGCTGCGGCCCTGCGACGCGGATGGGCCGGCATCCCCAGATCGCAGCGACAGGAGTGTGAACGCATGGGACGGCAACGGACTCTGGCGGCGTGCGCGACGGTATTGGCGGTGACGGGCGGCGTTCTGGCCGCGCTGCCGGCTCAGGCCGCCTCCGGCCCGCAGTCGGCGGCGGCCCGCGCCGGCGACCTCGACGGTGACGGCTTCGGCGACCTCGCCGTCGGCGCCCCGGAGGGGACGATCGCGGGGCACGCGAAGGCGGGATACGTCTCCGTGGCGTACGGCACCGCGCAGGGCGTGCGCACCTCCCGCCACAAGGGGATCACCCAGCGCACCTCGGGCATCCCCGGGACGCCGGAGGCGGGCGACCGGTTCGGTTCGGCGGTCGCCGTCGGTGACGTGGACGGCGACGGATACGCCGACCTGGTCATCGGCTCGGGCGGCGAGGCGATCGGCTCCGTCAAGGGCGCCGGTTCGGTGACGGTCGTCTTCGGTGCGAAGGGCGGCCTCGGCAACGACGCGATCGCCTTCCACGCGCCGACCCCGACGACTCGCCAGGGCTTCGGCGACCGGCTCGCCGTCGGCGACTTCAACCACGACGGACGCGACGACATCGCCGTCGCGGCCGGCACCAAGGTCCAGGTCGTGAAGGGCGCCACCAAGCTGCGCGACACGGCGAAGCCGGCCATGAAGGCGTACACCCCGCCCGGCGGCGGAGCCGGCACCGGCCAGATCGCGGCCGGCGACGTCAACGGCGACGGCTACTCCGACCTCGCCACCGTCGCCTATGAGGACGACCCGGCGGACGAGGGCACCCTCGGAGTCCTGGCCGGCTCGGCGCAGGGCATCACGGGCACGGCGCTGGGCCGGACCGGACTTCCGTTCGCCGGGTACAGCATCGTCGCCGGGGACGTCACGGGCGACGGCCGGGCCGACATCGTCGTGAACACCGGGTTCTCGGACGGCCCCGACGACTTCCTGCTGCGGATGTTCCCGGGCACCGCCTCCGGCCTCGGGGCGGGCGTCGCCTACGGGGGTACGGCGCAGCCCGGGCGGGCGGCGACCCTCGCCGACCTCGACGGGGACGGCCATGCGGACCTCGTCACGTCCGACGTCACCGTCCCCGACCCCGACGGCTTCAACAACGCGGGCGCCGTCACCGTGGTGCCGGGCTCCACGGCGGGTCTGAACGCGGGCGGCGCCCGCACCATCACGTTGGCCACCCCGGGCGTGGCCGGGGCGAGCGAGGGCAACGACCTCTTCGGTTCGGCGGTCACCGCCGGGGACTACAACGCCGACGGCACCGCCGACCTGACCGTCGGCGCCCCCGGCAAGTACCTCGGCACGGGCGCGGTCAGCGTCATCCCCGGGTCCGCCGACGGGCCGACCGGCACGGGATCGATCCTCTTCACCCCGCAGGACCTGGACCATCCGACGGTGAAGGCCCGCTTCGGCGCGGCGCTGGGCGCGACGACGCGGCCCTGACGGCACCTGCGGGCCCCGGCCTGCGCGAGCGTCTCGGCGGATGTCCTTTCGACAGCCGCCGAGATGCTCGCGCCGGGTAGGTTGCGGCTCTCGCCGGAGGCGGCGTCGCCTCCGGCGAACAGCGGCGCTCAAGGCGCTGCTGCGGGCTCGCCCGGTGTGCTGTCGGGCAATGTCATCCAGGCGCCGGTGCACGTGCCGGTCAATCTCTGCGGCGACACGGTCAGTGTGGACGGTCTGCTGAGCCCGGCATTCGGCAACACGTCCGCCAACGGCTCCGACGGCTGGGGCCACCACGGTCACAGGGCCTCCCCCACCTGGAGGCGCTGGAAAGGCCCGTCGCCGCACTGCACCGTGCGGACGGCGCCCGGGCCATGAGGGAACTCCTCGACGGGGCCGCGGTCCCGGCGCCGTGTTCGCGTTCAGCGACGAACTGGCCCTGGGCGCCCTGCACGTCGCGCACGAGCGCGGGCTCCGGGTGCCCGAGGATCTCGCGCTCGTCGGCTTCGACGACATCGAGGACGGCCGCTACAGCCATCCCCCGCTGACCACGATCGCGCCCGACAAGCACCAGATCGCCGCCCGGTCACTGCAGTGTCTGGCCGACCGCGTCTACAGCCCCGACAACGCAGTGCCGTCGCAGGACCTGACGGTTCCTCACCGGCTGGTCACGCGCGGCACTGCCTAGGTTCAAGCCGCGTGGGACGGTTCGGGGAACTTCCATGAGCCGTCACAGCGCGACCGAACCGGCTGCCGTCGTACGTCACGGTCCGGCCGGGCCGGAGGTGCGGTCGCCGGATACGGACACATCAGAGGTGGCCGTCCAGAAGCTCCCCGACCTCTGCGACGGTCGTAGGTCCCGTGCCGTGCGCCACCGCCTTTCCCTCCTGCAAAAGCACGTAGGAAGCAGCTTGGGTGATGCCGTATCGCTCGGTGGCGGCGGGACAACGCGTCATGTCCGTGCGGACGGCCGTCAAGCGGCCTGCGTAGTCGTCGGCGACGCAGCCCACGACGAGATCCATCACCCGGCACGGCTCGATCGCCTTGGGCCATGTGCCGGTGAAATAGGCGAGGACAGGGACTTGGCTCATCCGGAGGATGAAATCGAACTCCGCGTCCTCACGAGGTTGGTGCACCCGCTTCACCATGGAGGCTCCTGACCTCGCGTTCCGTCATTTCCTCCCCATCATCCCCCGCTCGGAGCGGCAGGCCGGCGCGGGCCCTTGGGGGCGCGACGCGGTGCCGGGCCCCGAAGGGCCCGCCACGCCGGCACCGAACCGTACGTGGGGCCGAGACACGATTGCGTCACGCACATGACCACGGGCGGACCGGCAATGAGCTCTTATCGACAAAAGGCACGGGCTCGGGCCGCGTGGTGTTGAAATGCGCCATGGAACGCTACAGGCACACGGTGCGATCACCACTCGTCACCACCCCCGAGGAACCGTTTCGCGCACTGCTGGAGGCGGCCCCGGACGCGATGGTGATCGTGGACGATGCCGGCGTCATCCGTCTGGTGAACGCACAGACAGAGGCCCTGTTCGGCTACCCCCGCAACGAACTGCTCGGCCAGCCCATCGAGATGCTCGTCCCGCATCGGTTCCGCGCGCAGCATCCGAGCCACCGGGAGAGCTACAGCAGCAATCAACAGGTCCGCCCCATGGGCGCCAATCTCGAACTGTACGGACTGCGCCGGGACGGCGCCGAGTTCCCTGTCGAGATCAGCATCAGTCCGCTGCAGACACCCGACGGGCTCCTCATCTCCGCCGCCGTCCGCGACGTCAGCGAGCGCAAGGCCGCGGACGCACGCTTTCGCGCGCTTCTGGAAGCCGCCCCGGACGCCATCGTCATCGTCGACGACGCGGGCACCATCCAGTTGGTCAACGCGCAGACCGAGACGCTGTTCGGCTATCACCGCGAGGAACTGCTGGGCCGGCAGGTGGAAGTCCTGGTGCCGCAGCGGTTCCATCACTTCCACCCCGCTCACCGGCACGGCTACGTCGACAACCGTCGTGTGCGTCCCATGGGCGCCGGGCTCGATCTGCACGGGCTGCGCAAGAACGGGGACGAGTTCCCCGTCGAGATCAGCCTCAGCCCCCTGGAGACGCCCGAGGGCACCTTGGTGTCCGCCGCGATCCGCGACGTGAGCAAGCGCAAGGAGGCGGAAGCGCAGCTCGCCGAGCTCTACGAGCAGCAGCGCCACGTCGCCCTGACCCTCCAGCGCAGTCTGATGGGGTCGCCCGTTCCGCTCTCGGGCATCGACACCTCCAGCCGCTACTTTCCCGCCCGGCAGGGCCCGGGGGTGGGCGGCGACTGGTTCGACATGATCTCCCTGGGCGGCGGCCGGGTGGGCGTGCTGATCGGCGATGTCATGGGGCGCGGCCTGGAGGCGGCCGCGGTGATGGGTCAGTTGCGGTCGGCGTCCCATGCGCTCGCCAAGACCGGCATGCCTCCCTGGCAGTTGATGCGCGCGCTCGACGCGGTCGTCAGCGAACTGCCCGACCAACTCGTCACGTGCTGCTATCTCATCCTGGACCCTGACGAGGGCGCCCTGACCGTGTGCTCCGCGGGCCACCTGCCGGTGCTGCTCGTGGAACCGACCGGGCAGGTCCGCCGGCTCCCGGTCCCCGTCAGCGTGCCCCTGGGGGTAGGTGAGGTGCCCCACCAGGAGACCCGCCTCACCGTGCCGCCGGCCTCGGTACTGGCCCTGTACACCGACGGCCTGGTGGAGACCCCCACCAGCGACATCGAAGAGCAGATCGACGCGCTGGCCATCTCCCTCGAGAAGGCCGTCGCGGACTCCTCCTGTCTCGAACAGGCCGCCAATTCCGTCCTCGCCGCCCTCCTTCCCGACCCGCAGGACTACACCGACGACGTGACCCTGCTTCTCGCGCGCATCCCGCCCGCGCCCCGGACCGCTGTCTCCGCCGTGCTGCCGGCGCAGCCGATCAGTGTGGGAGAGGGGCGCCGCTTCCTGCGCCGGACGCTGCTGGACTGGGACTGCGAGGACATCAGCGACACCGCCTGCCTGCTGACCTCGGAGCTCCTGTCCAATTCCGTACGCCATGCCTGCGACCCGCTGCGCCTGCGTCTGCGCCGTACGAAGGACGAGCTCACCATCGAGGTCTGCGACGGCAGCCCCGTGCTGCCCCAGGCAAGAACCGCGAGCCTCGACGAGGAGTCCGGCCGCGGGCTGGCCCTCCTGGACCAACTGGCCACCACATGGGGCACCTTGCCCACCCAGGACGGCAAGGCCGTGTGGTTCTCCCTGGCTCTGCCCACGTCCACGCCGGTCGGACCGTGAGCCATGAGCCACTCGGACTAGTAACTGTCGTACGTGGGCTTCCCGTTGGGCCGGTAGATGGCGAGTACGGTGCCACCCTTGGTCGTCGAGACGCTGACCGGCTCCAGCGTCGTGGGGATCGCCCCGTCGGCGAAGAGCCGCTTGCCGGTGCCGATGATCACCGGGTGGATGGTCAGCCGGTACTCGTCGACGAGGTCGTGCCGCATGAGGGTCTGGGCGAGGTCGCCGCTGCCCACGACGTTGATGTCGCCGCCGTCGGTCCCCTTCAGCGTGCGCACGGCATCGGCCACGTCGCCCTCCAGCAGCGTGGAGTTCTGCCAGTCGACGGAGGTCAGGGTCCGCGACGCCACGTACTTCCGTGTGCTGTTCATCCGCTCCGTGAACGGATTGGCGGGATCGGCGGACGGCCAGTACGACGCGAAGATGTCGTACGTCTTGCGGCCGAGCAGCATCGCGTCGGTGTCCTGGTACCACCCGGCGATGGCCGCGCCGACCTCGTCGTCGGACACCGCCTTCTGCCAGCCTCCGTGCTCGAAGCCGCTGCCCGTGTCCTCGTCGGGGCCGCCGGGCGCCTGCATCACACCGTCGAGGGTCAGGAACGTGCAGACAACAATCTTGCGCATGGTGCGCTCCCTTCGTTGACAGGTAGACCTGGCCGCCGCCGCAAACTCATCGGTGCGTCCGCTCCAGCAGAGTGAGCGCCGTCTCCGCCGTCTTGAGGTCCTGCGGACCGATGCCGATCAGTTTGGCGACGGTGAGGTCGTACGGGGCGCGGCGGCCGGGGGCCCGGCCTGCCAGGACGTCTCCCATCTCGGCGTCGATACGGGCCTCGGTCGTCTCGCCGTCCGCTATGGCGGCCTGGATGTCCCCGTAGCGCAGGGCGAGTTCGCGGCTGTCGACGACGACACGGGTGGCGCGGTGCAGGCACGCCGCGTCGAGTTCGCGTTTGCCGGGGGCGTCGGCGCCGAGCGCGGTGACGTGCTGCCCGGGGCACAGCCAGGCGCCGGACAGGACGGGGGTGGGGCCGGCCGTCGCGGTGACGATGATGTCGCTGGTGTGCACGGCCCGCTCCGGGTCCGCGACGGCGACGACGTCGGTGTCCGGCAGCGCGTCGTCCAGCCGGGCGGCGAGCGCGAGTGCGCGGTCGTGGTGGCGGCCCCAGATGCTGATCTGCCGGACGGGTCGTACGAGTGTCAGGGCGTGGGCCTGGAGTTCGGCCTGTCGGCCGGTACCCAGGACGGTGGCGCGGGTCGCGTCCGGGCGGGCCAGGGCGCGGGCGCAGACGGCGCCCGCCGCGGCCGTACGCAGGTCGGACAGGTGGTGTTCGTCTTCGAGTACGGCGGTGACGGCGCCGGTCGTCGCGTCGAAGAGGGCCACGAAACCGCCGCCTTCCGGGAGGCCGCGCATCCGGTTGCCGGGCGACCAGTTGGCGATCTTGACGAGGAAGTGGCGGCCTCCGGGCAGGTACGCGGCCTTGATGTGGGAGTCCGCGCCGTCGGCCAGCGGCAGCACCATCACCGGAGCCTGGGCGCCCGCCGTGGTGCTGAACGCGGTGAAGGCCTCGGCGACGGGCTCGATCAGGTCGGCTAGGCGGACGGCGGCGCGGATCTCGTCGGCCGCGTAGAGAGGGAAAGAGGTCGGCTCGGACGGCATGGGTGGGGGGTCCTCAGGGGCTTCGTGGGCTTCGTCGGCTTCGTGGCTTCGTGGACTTCGTCGGCTTCGTGGGCTTCGTCGGGCGGGCTTCTTATGCGGGTGCCGCGTCCAGGGAGCCCCTGGCCACCATCGTCACGTCGCCGCCGACACGGACACCGCGCAGTTCGTCGGGGTCGCCCTGCGGAAGGACCGTGAGCAGGCTCGGGCGGCCGGTGAAGCGGCCCTGTCGCAGGACGAACTCCTCGTCGGCGGGGACGACCCGGTGTCTGGCGAGGTAGGCGCCCACGCAGCCGGCGGCGCTGCCGGTGGCGACGTCCTCAAGGACGCCGTCGTTGTTCCAGTGACGGCCTTCCCGGGCCTCGACGTCCACGAGGTAGGCGAACTGGGCGCCGTGGCGGGCCACGAGGTCCGCGAAGTCGTCGCGCACGATCCTCGCGTCGGCGAGGCCCTTCACGAGCGGGACGATGAGGTAGCGCAGGCCGGTGGAGACGGTCTCCAGGGGCAGGTCGGCGAGGGCGTCCGCGGGCAGGTTCAGGGCCGCGGCGATCTCCGCGCGGTCCGGGGCGGGCACGGTACCGAGGAACTGGGGCTCCCCCTGCTCCAGTTCGGCGTGGTAGCCCGCGGCGGTCCGGCGCGTGGCGACCGTGACCGTTCTGGCGGGCAGCCGGAAACGCCACCGCAGGGGGCCGGGGCTGCCGTCGCGCTCGTGCAGGACGGCCGCGGCGCCGAGCACCGGGTGCCCGGCGAAGTCGAGTTCTTCGAAGAGGTCGAAGACGCGGGCCTGGATCTCTGCCGGTCCGTGGCTGCCGGCGTCGGCTTCGGCTCCCGTGTCGGCACCGGCTACGGCTTCGGCTTCGGTTTCGGTTTCGTTCAGGAAGATCGTCTCGAAGTGGCGGAGTTCCTGGGTGATCGCGAGCATCTGGCGGTCCGACAGGTCGTTGGGGGCCTCGGGGAAGACGGCGAGGCTGTTGCCGGTGAACGGATCGGTGGCGAAGACGTCGACGTGGCGGTAGGTCAGGGGCATGAGGTCTCCGGTCTCCGAGGATCTGGCCGCAGGGCGGCGGGTACGGCTCGACGCTAGGCCGGATCGGTCCCGAAGGTGTGGTCCAATCTGCCTAGACTGGACCACATGGAACGCATCGTGCGGCGCGTCCCGGCGTCCCGGTTCGCCCGCCTCCTCGGCGACTGGCGCGGCGGCGGCGGTCCGCTCGCCCGACAGCTGGCCGCCGCCGTGGAGAGGGCGATCCTCGACGGACGGCTGCCGTTGGGCGCGGGGCTGCCTGCCGAACGTCTGCTGGCCGAGGAGCTGGGGCTCGCGCGCGGAACGGTGGCGTCCTGCTACCGGGTCCTGCGGGACGAGGAGTTGATCGTCACCCGGACCGGGTCCGGCAGCGTCACCTCGCTGCCGCCGCGGCTGCGCGAGCGCCTCGCCCCGTGGGCCAGCGACCGCGGCCGTGCCGGGCAGGGCGGTGCGGCGCTCGACCTGACCATCGCCGAGCCCGCGGCGCCGTTCGAGGAGCTGCTCCAGGCGGCGCACGCCGCGGCCGACGCGCTGCCCGCCGCTCTGCTGTACGAGCGCGCCGGCCATGCGGGAACCGCCGATGACACTCATGCCACTCATGACGCCCCCGCGGGCGACGGGCCGTCGGCGCTGCACGCTGCCATCGCCGACGCCTACAGCGCGCAGAACCTCGCCACCGGCAGCCGGCACATCCTGCTGACGAGCGGCGCCGACGCCGCCCTGAGCCTGCTCGGCGCCGCGTACCTGCGCCCCTCCAGCCGGGTCGTCGTCGAGTCCCCCACCTATCCGGGCGCGCTGGCCACCTTCCGCGCGGCCGGCGCCACGCTCGTCGCCCATCCCGTGAGCCCCGCCGGGTGGGACGTTCCGGCCCTCGACCGCACCCTGCGAGCGGCCCGCCCCTCCTTGACGTATCTGATCCCCGACTTCCACAACCCCACCGGCCTGCTGATGGGCGAGGAGGAGCGCCGGGACCTGCGCGAGCGGCTGCGCGCCCACGACGGCCCGGTCGTCGTCGACGAGACGATGCGCGACCTCGATCTGCGCGAGGACGCCGTGCCGCCGTCGCGCCTCGCCACCCGCGCCGGTGACCGGAACGTCGTGCACGTGGGCTCTTTCAGCAAGTCACTGTGGCCGGGGCTGCGCCTGGGCTGGATCCGCGCCCACCCCGACGTCGTGGACCGGCTGGCCGCGCTGCCCCTGGCCGCCGCCCTCGCCCCGTCACCGTTCGATCGCCTCATCGCGGCCCGGCTGCTGCCGCACCGGCAGACGATCCTGGAACGGCGCCGGGCCCAACTCCGCGCACAACGTGACCACTTGAGCCGTCGGCTGGCGGAACTTCCGTGGTGCCGCTTCCACGTTCCGCAGGCCGGCCTGTGCCTGTGGCTCGAACTCCTCGACACCGACTCCAGCCGGCTGGCCGACCTCGCCGCCACGCACCGGCTCACCGTCACGCCGGGCCACCACTTCTCCCCCGACGGCGCCCTGGACCGCTACCTGCGGCTCCCCTTCACTCTGCCACCCGACGCGCTGGACACAGCCGTCGACCGGCTCGACGAGGCTCACCGGCACCTTCGTCCTGAGCCAGGTCGGAGTCAGCGCCGCGGCGATTGACCTCCCGGAACCACCCCGCGCGCGGAGCGGGTACGGGCATACGGCATGCTCCCCATGCCGGTCAGGCGATGACCTGTCCGGTTGGACCGCACTTTCTGGAGTACCCGTGAACGCAAAGCGCCGCCGCTTGCTGCTGGCCACCGTCACCCCGATGCTCGCGCCCGGCGAGCAGGTCGAGGTCACGACCATCGTGAACCTGAGTTCCGTGACGGTGCGCCGCACGGCGGCCTTCGCCGCCGCCTCGGCCATCCTCAGCGGTGGGGCTGTCGCCGTGATACCGACGCCTCGGCCGATGTACCTGGTCATGACGGACCGCCGCATCCTCGTCTTCCAGGCCGACCCGACGTTCGCCAAGACGGGCGAGCACGTCCTGACGATCCCGCGCGAGGGGCTCGTGCGCACTGCGATACGGGAGCGCTGGCTGAACTCGTCCTTCGTCGTCTCCTCGCCCGCCGACGACCGCGGGCTGAAGATCATCTTCCCGCTCCTGGGGCGCTCGGAACGGAACGTGATCGCCGCGGCACTGCCGCTCGAAGCTCCGGAAGCCGCCGCGCCTCGCGCCTGACGGGCCGGGCGCCCCTTCTCTCCCGTCTGCCGGCGAGCGCCGACTCGGTGCATCCGGAACCTGTCTTGATCCGGAAGCACGAACGGGATGCCCTCGGACCTCAGTCAGGTCCGAGGGCATCCCACCTGCCGGAATCCGCCGGGCGAGGAGAGGGATCACGATCAACGCATCACGACCACCGCTGCCGCCCTGGGCCGTTCAGACCGTCGACACCGGTGATTGCGTCCTGCTGCGCGTCAGCGGCGAACTCGACGTGGTCACCGCCCCGCGCATGGAGCCGGTGCTGCGCTCCCTGCATGCGCGGGCCTGCGAACTCGACCTGTCCCAGGTCCCGTTCATCGACTCGAGCGGCATCAACCTGCTCATCCGCCACCACCGTCAGGCCGACCAGGAAGGCGGCAGCCTACGCGTCATAGCCGCGAGCCGCCCCGTCTGCCGCGTCCTCGACATCGTCGGCACCAGCCGGCTTCTCGGGGGACCTCTGCCGCCCCGGGGGTGAACGGATCGGGGTGAAGCGGGCGGTCAGCGGGCGGCCCTGCGGTAGCGGGTGAGGACGGCGGCGCCCACCTGCTCGGCCGACAGGCACGCGAACTCGGCGTGGGGGCCTTCGGCCGGGAAGAGCCGGCGGCCGGCGCCGAGGACGGTGGGGAAGGTCAGCAGGCGGTACTCGTCGACCATGTCCGCGGCCCGCAGCCGGTCCACGACGCTCAGACTCCCCGTGACGACGACGTCGCGCCGCTCGCGCTTGACGGCGTCGACCAGGTCGCCGTCCAGAAGCTGGGAGTTCGCCCACGCCGACATGTCCGTACGGGACAGCGTGCGGGAGGCGACCAGCTTCGGCGCGGCGTTCATCCGCGCGGCGAACGGGTCGTCGCGGCCCGGCCACAGCTGGGAGAAGAGCTGCCAGGTCGTCCGCCCGAGCAGCAGCACCCCGTCGTCCAGGGTCCGGCCGAGCCGGAACTTGTCCCCGGCGACGGCCTCGGGTCCGTGCCGGAAGGCCCAGCCGCCCAGGGGTGTACCGGCGCGCCCGTCCGGGTCGTCCACGATGCCGTCCAGGGTGGTGAACTCAATGACGGTGACACTCATGATGAGGTTCCCTTCGGTTCGGTGTTCACCGGTACGTACCGGCCGCACCGCCCGGACTCATCGCTCCCGGATCAACTTGTCCGCGGAAATCTCGCGCGGCAGCTCGAAGGCGTCGAAGACGCGCGGATCGGCGAACACGACGTTGTGCGCGACGCGTCCGCCGGTGACGGTCAGGACCTGCAAGGAGTGCGCGCGGAGCATCCCGCCGGGCTCCGGCGTGTACGTGGCGAGCGCGGGCTGCCCGTTGGCGGTCAGCGCGCGCACGGCCCAGCCCGTGCCGCGCATCGCGAACACCCGCTCCATGAACCGTCCGTAGTCCACGCTGCCCCGGTACCAGAGAGGGACCGGCGGCATCTCCAGGACCGCGTCCTCGGCCAGCAGCCGCACAAGCCCGGGGACGTCCGCCGCCTCGAACGCCCGCAGGTACCGCTGGACGACCGCCCGCACCTCGGGATCGTCCGGTTCGGTGACCGTGCCGGCATCGCCCACCTCGGCGAGGGTGGCCCGGGCGCGCTGGAGTGCGCTGTTGACCGCCGCGACCGTGGTCCCCAGCTGTTCGGCGACCTCGGCGGCGCTGAACGCGAGCACCTCGCGCAGGATCAGCACCGCCCGCTGCTTCGCCGGCAGGACCTGCACCGCCGCTACCCAGGCGAGCCGCAGCTCGGCCCTGGCCTCCACGTCGAACCGCGCCTCGGGGAACGGCTGGAGCCAGGGCACGTCGAGCGCCGGCACCAGTGCCGCGCCGGGATCGTCGCTCGGCGCGCCGAGACCGGACGGCAGCGGGCGCCGGCCGCGGCCCTCCAGCGCGGTCAGGCATGCGTTGGTCGCGATCCGGTACAGCCAGGTCCGCACCGACGCACGCGCCGGGTCGTAGCGGTCACGGGACTTCCACGCCCGCAGCAGCGTCTCCTGCACCAGATCCTCGGCCTCGTGGAACGAACCCATCATCCGGTAGCAGAACGCCGTCAACTCACCGCGGTACGCCTCGAATTCCACCGGCACATCATGCCGCACACGCCCGGCGCGGCTGGGCCCCGGAGCCTCGCCGGGCTCCGGCAGCATGGCGCCGCGTCCAGCAGTGTGGCGACCACTTCCCGGCAGTCGTCGACGAGATGTTCGCAGGGGTCGAGCACCAGCAGCATGTCCGTCCGGACAGGTACTCGGCGTCCACCTCCGGCATCGGCCGGTCGGACTGGTCCGCCAGGGGCAGCGCGCCAGTTCCGTCCGCCACCCGATCAACTCCCCCGTCTCGACCGGCACGTTCCTCGTAAGCAAGTGTCTGCGTATAGCCGAGGGCCCGGTGAGCAAGTGACCGCCTTTGACGGCGACTGACCGCCCCGAAGCGGGAAGTCGCCGAGCACGGACCTATGTGCCCGAGGTGGGTGCGGAGAAGAGAAGCCGGGAAGCCGGTGAGCTTGCCGATGGCCGCACGAACGCTCCGGCGCCTGCCGGCCCCGGGCCGCGCTTCACCGAGGCAGAAGCCGCGTCACGTGCGCGGCCGTGGCACGGTGCCAGCGGGTGCTGTGCCGCAGCATCGCGTGGTCCCCGCCGGAGATCAGGACCATCTCCGCGCGCGCCCCGGCGGCCCGCGCCCGGGTGGCGAACGCCGAGGAGGCGTGCGGATCGGTGACGCGGTCGCGGTCGCCGTGCAGCACGACGACGTCCTTGCCCGCCAGGTGCGCGACGGGCTCCCCCTCCGGACACCACGGCGCCAGGGCCACCACGGCCCGCACCTGCGGGACGGCGGCGGCACGCAGCGCCGCCCGCCCATCGAGTGGCCCACGAGCACCACCGGCCCGTCGCCGACCAGCCCGGTCAGGGCGTCCAGAGCGCGCCGGGTGTCGTGGAGGGCGTCGGCGGACGTGCCGTTCCAGCCCCGTACGCGATAACGCACCAAGGCGAGCAGGACGTCGTCGTCCGGCAGCGCCCTGGCCACGGCGTGCACGAGGGGCTTCATCCTGAGGGCGGCGAGGTGCCAGGGCCGGGACGGGGAAAGGCTGTCGGCGCGGCCGCCGTGGAGGAACAGCACCGCGGCGCGTGCGTGCGGCGGAGTACGGAACGGGACGAGCGCCCCGCCCGCCGCGGCACGACGTTCGCGTGCTCGCTCCTCGTACTCGCTCAACGTTCCTCCTCCGCCGCCGGTGTCACCGGCCGCATGTCGCCTACTGATCCTTCGTCGCCGCGCAGGCAACGCCGGCGAACCGTACACGCAGGGGCAGTTCGCGCAGCGCGCGCCCACCGCAGACGCCCGCGCCGAAGTGTGGCAGCGGGCGTGTGCGGTCGGGGCATCGGGACCGGGCGGTCAGCTCTTGGGCATCAGGACGCTGTCGATGATGTACACGTTGGCGTTGGCGGTCCTGACGTTGCCGCAGACCACGTTGGCCGAGTCGTTGACCTTGTACGACTCACCGGAGCCGGACGTGGTCAACTTCGACTTCTCCAGCGTCTCGAACGAGCCGTTGTCCAGGTCCTTCGGCGCGAGCTTCTGGCCCACCACGTGGTACGTGAGGATCTTGGTGAGCTGGGCCTTGTCGTTGAGCACCTTGTCGAGGTCGGCCTTCGGGATCTTCGCGAAGGCGTCGTTGGTCGGGGCGAACACGGTGATGTTCTGGGCGTTGTTGAGCGTGTCCACGAGTCCGGCCTTCTTCACCGCCGTCACCAGGGTCGACAGGGCCGGGTTGTTGGAGGCGGCGGTGGCGACCGGGTCCTTGGCCATGCCGTCGAACGAGCCGGCACCGTCCTTAGGGACCGTGGCACAGGCCGGGCCGAACGGTTCGCTCATCGTCCCGGTGCCGACCGGGGATTCGGCCGTGGCGGCCCCCTTCGACGCGGCTGGCGTGGAGGTTCCGGACGCCTTGTCCTTGGTGTCGCTGTCGGAGCAGGCGGTCAGGGCCAGTGGCAGCATGGCGGCGGCAGCGATGACAACGGCAACACGGCGGACTCGAGTCTGCATGACTATCCCTCAGCGATCGGATGGGTGAGAGCTTTCTGCCCTCCTCGCCGGTAATCCGGGACGGCCCGCCGCGCGGATTGGTCGCGCCACGAAAGAGTGAAGGGAATCGCGGAAATCTCAAAGCAGGGCAATCCGGATGAGCGCCGGTGACGGATTACCTGCGTGAGGGCACCAAAGACGCGACCGCCCCGGGAGCCCGTGCCCTCACCGGCCCTGGGCCGCTCGGGGGCCCGGCGGGTGGGACCACCCGCCGCCGCACAGGAGGGTTGATCATGAACGCTCGCCGCGTCAGCACGCGCATCCTCGTCGGATCGGCGGTCCTCGTACTGCCGCTCTCCCTCACGGCACTCGCCCCCATGGCCTCGGCCGACACGGCCGAGCCTTTCGGTCCGGCCTGTGCGTCGGCGCCCAAGGACGGCGCCGGCTCCTTCGACGGCATGGCCGAGGACCCCGTCGCCACCGCCGCCTCGCACAACCCGGAGCTGTCGACCCTGGTGACCGCCGTGAAGAAGGCGGGTCTGGTCGACACGCTCAACAACGCGGAGGACATCACGGTCTTCGCTCCGACCAACGAGGCGTTCGCCAAGATTCCCAAGGCCGACCTCGACAAGGTGCTCAACGACAAGGCCCGGCTCACCAAGATCCTCACGTACCACGTGGTGGGCGAGCAGGTCGCTCAAGACAAGCTGGCCGATGGCGACTTCAAGACGCTGGAGGGCTCCATGCTCACCACGTCGGGGTCGGGCGGGACGTACAAGGTCAATGACGCCGCGAACATCGTCTGCGGCGACGTGCGGACCTCGAACGCCACCGTCCACATCATCGACACCGTTCTCATGCCGAGGAGCTGACCGGCCGGCACCGTCACGTGGCGCCAACACCTTCGGGGCGGCCTCAGGCCGCCCCGAAGGAACATACGTGTGAGGCGCCGGTCAGCGCCCTCAGTCCACGGTGACCACCACGGAGTGCCAGCCGGACGCGCCGTCGGGGATCGTGTCCGTCCGCTTCTGAGTCTGCGTCTCACCGGTACGGTCCGTGGCGCGCACGGTCAGCGTGTGGCCGCCCTTCGTGGCCTGCCAGGGGTACGACCACTGCCGCCACGTGTCCCGGGTGTCCTCGGCGGCGAGCCGGGCCTCCTCCCAGGGCCCGTCGTCGACGCGCACCTCGACCTTGTCGATGCCGCGGTGCTGCGCCCAGGCGACCCCGGCGACCATGACGTTCCCTGCCTTCGGCCGGCCGAACGGCTTCGGTGTGTCGATACGGGACTCGGTCTTGATCGGTGCGCGCTGCGCCCAGTCCCGCTCGACCCAGTACGAGTCGTAGGAGTCGAACGTGGTCAGCTCGATGTCCTGGATCCACTTGCAGGCGGACACATAGCCGTAGAGGCCGGGCACCACCATCCGTACCGGGAAGCCGTGTTCGAAGGGCAGCGGCTGCCCGTTCATGCCGACGGCGAGCATCGCGTCGCGGCCGTCCATCACGTCGTCGACCGGACTGCCGATCGTCATGCCGTCCACCGACCTGGCCACCAGCTGGTCGGCCGGGCCGCCCTTCGACGGGGGCCTGACGCCGCACTGTTCGAGCAGGTCGGCCAGGCGGACTCCGATCCAGCGGGCGTTGCCCACGTACGGTCCACCGACTTCGTTGGAGACGCAGGTCAGTGTGATGTCCCGTTCGATGAGCGGCATCTTCAGGAGGTCGTCGAAGGACAGGGTCAGCTCGCGGGTGACGCCCATGCCGTGGATGCGCAGCTTCCAGGAGGCGGCGTCGACCTTGGGCACGACGAGCGCGGTGTCCACGCGGTAGAAGTCGCTGTTGGGCGTCACGAAGGGGCTGATGCCGTCGATGCGCAGCGCGGCGCCCTTCGGTACGGCGGCTGCCGACGACGCCGGCGCCGGCAGCATCACGTTCTTGCGGGACGCTACGGCGTTCTGCCCCTGGGAGCCGTTGAGCGCCCGCCCGGCCAGTCCCGCGCCGGTGGACGCCGCGGCCGCCGCCGTGGCCGCGATGATGAACCCGCGCCGGTCCCACCCCGGGCCGCCGGCCTCGCTCGCGGCCGTGCCGCAGTCCTCGTCCACCGCCCGCGAGTGCCCCAGCCTGCCGATCAGCCAGTACAGCAAGCAGCCGCCGACCACGGCACCGACCAGGGAGGGCAGCGCGTCCATGGCGCTGGTCGAGTCGGTCCTGCCCGTGGCGGCGAGCGCGCCCACCACGCCGAAGGCGAGCACCCCGAGCGAGCCGATCAGCCGCCATCGCGCGGCCACCATGCCCAGCACGAGGGACAGGAGGGTCAGCACGGCGAGGATGCCGAGCTGGAGCACGAGCTTGTCGTTCGTGCCGAACTGGCGGATGGCCCAGTCCTTCACCGCCGGTGGGGTCCGGTCGATCGCCGCCCCGCCCACCGCGATGATCGGCCCCGACTCCGGGCGCACGGCCGCGGAGACCAGTTCCGCGACCGCGATGGCCGCGTATCCGGCGAGCAGACCGCTCACCGCGCCGAGCAGGAGGCGCCTGATGCCGCGTGGTGGGGTGAGAGAAGCGTCGTCGTCCATGCCGGGAATCCGTCCTCGCGCCGTCCCCGGATTGGTCGCTTCACGCCATCGGGGGACAGACGATGCCGCACGCCAGCTCTACCAACCCGCCGCGAGGCCCACGCCGTGGCCGCGCCGCGGGGCCGCTCGCACCCCCCCCTTCGGCAGTAGCCGCGCCCTGCGACCCGGCCTCGCGGGCCGGGAGCGCGTGCGCTGGGCATCCCGGAGGAGGGTGCGCCTTCCCGGCCATCCTGCGCACATCCACCCAAAAGAGCTGGCACACCGCGCTCACCACGGGGTATCTCTTCCTTCGGGACAGCCGACGGGGGTGAGGAGTTGGCCCGGGCGAACGGTGGGCGGCAGCCTGACGTGCCGCTGTGGAAACGGAGACCGCGCAGGCCCGGCAGCTCCCGGGCGCAGCGCGCGTACGTCGTCGCCGAGCTGCGCGCTCAGGGCCGGTACGGTCCCGAACTCCGCGAGGTGCTGCCCGCGTTCATGGCGCTGGGCCTCGCGGTGCTCGGTCCGCTGCTCGTGCTCGCGCTGCTGGTGCGCGGGTTCGGGCTGAGCGGTCTGGTCGGCGGCGTGTTGCTGCTGGCGGGGGCCGGCGGTGCCGGCTGGTTCGGCCGGCGGTTCGTCGTACGCCGTGTGCAAGGCCGGTACAGCGCGGCCGAGTTGGGTCGGCTCGACCGGCGCGGTCTGGCGCGGGCCGTCGAGCGGATGCTGCGCCGCGAC
Organism: Streptomyces sp. NPDC052225; assembly: GCF_040679615.1. Taxonomy (NCBI): domain Bacteria; kingdom Bacillati; phylum Actinomycetota; class Actinomycetes; order Kitasatosporales; family Streptomycetaceae; genus Streptomyces; species Streptomyces sp. NPDC052225. The sequence continues at coordinate 136,233 of NZ_JBFAVD010000002.1, forward strand.
GGCTGGCAGGTCACGGATCTGAGCGAGGGCGAGCGGGTACGGCTGTACGCGCGGGACGGCGTGGGCCGCGAACTCGACGTCGCGATCGGGACGACGGTCGAGATCCGGCGGCAGGAGAACGTGAGCGGGGCCGCGCGCGTACGGGAGTCCGGCGGGCTCGGAGCCGATCGGTTCCTGCAACTCTTCGTCAGCCAGGGGGTGTTCGGCCCGGACGACGTCCGGTGGGCGTCCCGGCAGGACGGCGTACGGCTCGTCGACGGACGGCTGTTGTTGCGGTGGGCGTCCGGTGTGCCGTTCGATCAGCTCGATCTGTCCGGCTGACCGGCCGCGTCGATGCGGGCGTGGGCGCGTTCGATGTCGGGGACGTGCCGCTCGGCCCAGGCCCGTACGGCACGCAGCGGCACCAGGAGGGAGCGGCCGAGGTCGGTGAGGGCGTACTCGACGTGCGGCGGATGCGCGGGGATCTCCGTGCGCGTGATCAGGCCGTCGTACTCCATCGCGCGCAGTGTCTCGGTGAGCGCCTTGGGCGTGATCCCCCGGATGTGCGCCTTGAGTTGGGTGAAGCGCTTCGGCCCGTCGTCGAGCGCGTTGACGACGAAGACCGTCCAGCGCGCCCCGATCCGGTGCAGGACGGTACGGCTGGGGCAGGTCGCGGCCATGACGTTGTATGCCTTGCCCATGGATGACTCCCGGTTCCCGGCTTCCAGTAGCGTTGTGGATACCGATATAGAATCTATACCGTCCTTCTCGTGGCTCCTCCCGATTCCGCGGCCCTCTCCTCCTCGAAGCTCCGGCACGGTCGTTTCGTCGCCGCGATCGTCATCGACGCGATCGGCTCCGGCGTCTTCATCCCCGTATCCATGCTGTTCTTCCTGGCCACAACGTCACTGACGCTGGTGCAGGTGGGCGCGGCGCTGACGACGGCCGGGCTGCTCGCGCTGCCCGCCGGTCCGCTGTGCGGCGGCCTGGTCGACCGGTTCGGCGCCAAGCCGGTGCTGCAAGCGGCCAACCTGGCCCAGGCGTTGGGCTTCGCCGGATATCTCGTCGTCGGGCAGGCCTGGCAGATCGTGCTCTGCGCGTGGCTGAACAGCGCCGGGCGGGCCGTGTTCTTCAGCTGTTACGGCGTGACCGTGACGGCGCTGGCCGCGCCGGGTGAGCGCGAGCGCTGGTTCGGCCTCCTCGGGTCCGTGCGCAACCTCGGCTACGCGCTCGGCGGGCTGCTCTCGGCCGCCGCTGTCGGGATCGGCACGCAGGGCGCGTACGCCGCGATCGTCGCCGTCAACGCCCTGTCCTACGTCGCTGCTTTCGTGCTGATGCGGGCCGTGCCGAACCCGCGCCCTGAAGCGGGCCGGGACGAGGACGGCGGAGGCTGGCGGCAGGTGGTGCGGGACCGGCGCTACCTGGTGCTCGTCGGGCACCAACTCTGCTTCGCGCTCTCGCTGTTCGTCCTCACCATCGCGATCCCGGTCTACGCGGTGGACGTGCTCGGGCTGCCCGGCTGGACGGCCGGAGCGGTCTTCACGCTCAACACGCTGATGGTCGGCTTCGGACAGGGGGTCGTGATCGGCCGGCTGAGGGGGCGGGTCCGCGGTGGTGTCCTCGTCGCGGGGCACCTCTGCTTCGGCGCCGGCTATCTCCTGTTCCTCGCCGCCGGCCATGTGGCGGCGCCGGCCCTCGCGGTCGGCGTCGTCCTGCTCGGGGCCGGTACGTACACGCTCGGCGAGATGCTCGGCGGTCCCGTCGGGTCGACGGTCGCCGCGGAGAGTGCGCCGAAGGCTCTGCGCGGCCGGTATCTGGCCCTCCACCAACTCGCCGTGACCGTGGCGGGAGCGGTCGCTCCGGTCGCGCTCTCCGGGCTGCTGTCCGCGGGAGCCGCCGCGACCTGGCTGCCCCTCGTCGGCGTCAGCGTTCTCGGGACGACGCTCGCCACCGTGGCCGGCAGGGCGCTCCCCGCCGCACGGAGCCGGATCGGGGACGTACAGCGCGGTGTACGGATCAGTGAGGGGCGACGGCGATCGACAGGACCTCGTAGGCGACGGTGGAACTCATCGACAGGCCCCGGCAGGTCAGTTGCCGGGGAGGCGTCCGGTGGGAGCGGACCTCGACCTCGTACCGGTCGTACGGAGACGAACGGGGCGTGCGGCTCGTGAGGCGGACGCGCCAGCGGTCGCCGTCGCGGGACGTCTCCTCGACGTCGTAGTGGTACCGGCCGGCCGGGCCGTAGCGGCGCAGGAGGGCTGCCACGGCGACCTGTTGGGCCGGGAAGAGGTTCGTGTATCCGCGCAGGTGGTCGGCGTGCACCCGGTCGGCGAGGTGTTCCTCGACCGCGGTGACGGCCGACGCGGCGTCGAGGTTGCCGTAGTAGACGCCGTCGGGGGCGACGACGACGTTGGCGGCGAACCGGTCGCCCCCGACATGCGTGCACTCCCACACCAGGTCCGGCCAGCGTTCGCTCAGGGCGCGTCCGACGGGCCGTCCGCGCACGGCGCAGCAGGCGTCGTGCAGCCCGTGGGCGCAGACGAGGACGACGGGCGGGGCCGCCTCCTCGCCGGGAGCGTCGACGGCTTCGAGGGCGTCGGCGATCCCCGCGAGGTCCTCGTCGCGCTGCCAGGTGCCCCAGGTCTGCCGGTGGGCGCCGTCTTCGCGGTGGCGCAGGACCGCCCAGCGCGCGGGCCCCGCTGTCGTACGGCGGCCGTGGCGCCGGATGAGCAGGATCCGGGCCCGTACGGCGTGCGCGGCGGTGAACACGCGCTGTTTGGTGACGGGTTCGAGGGAGAGGCCGTCGAAGCCGTTGGGCGGCCAGCCTCCCCGGTACTCGATGAGGACCCACGTGGAGCCGTACGGTGCCGTGCCCGCCAGGGGGTCGTCCCGCAGGCGGGCGGCGTCGGCGCAGAAGAACCGGGCGGCCGCGTTCATCGCGGCCTCGTCACCGGTCGTCGGCGGGGACCAGGACGCCCGCGCGCAGGAGTCGTTCGACGCGGACGAGGCCCAGTTCGCCGGCCGGGTGGACCTGGCCGTCCAGCAGGCGCCGCACCGCCGTCAGATCCTGCTCGGTGAAGTCGAGCCAGCCCGCGCGCGTGTGCAGGCGCCGGCCGTCCAGGCGTGCTTCGAGGGAGGCGCGGAGCCTCACCCGGGTGTCGGGGGTGAGGTCGGCGACCGCCCGGAGCTGGGCGAGCGGTCCCAGCGGGGCGGGCCTGGCCTGGCCGCGCCGGGTGCGGTGGAACAGCGGGGCGGGGTCCGTCTCCGTCAGGGCTGCCAGGAGACGGTCACGGACCAGGGCGAATTCGTCGGCCGGAGTGTCGTCACCGAGGGGCAGGGAAGTGCGCATCCGCGGGTCGTCCCGCAGCGACGCCAGAGCGGATCGGACGAGGTGCTCGGCCAGGGCGTGCCGGGTCCAGGTGTGAACGCCGAGCGTCAGGTGGACGGAGACGGCGCCCTGCGCCTCGGCGGCGTGCAGCCAGCCGCGCGGCAGGTAGAGGACGTCGCCCGGCGCGAGGACGGTGTCGAGGTGGGCGTCGCCGCGCGCGGCGTTCTCGACGTCGGAGCGGTGGTCGGTCCAGGGCTGGTCGCGCAGCGGGTCCGGGTGCACCGGCTCGTGGATGATCCAGCGCTTGGTGCCCTCGATCTGGACGACGAAGACGTCGTGGACGTCGTAGTGGTGGTCGAAGCCCCGGTTCTGCGGCGGGGTCACGTAGGCGTTCGCCTGGACCGGGTGCCCCAGTTCCGTGCCGAGCCGGGCGACGAGATCGGCGACGGGCTCCCAGGTGCGGTGCAGCGCCTGGAGGACGAGGGTGGCCCCGTCGGCGAAGGCGCGCCACACGGCGGTGTCGTCGACCTGGTCGGCGATCGAGGCGCCGGCGCCTGCCGGGGCGGTGAACGACGCGTCGGGGAGGGTGGCGCCGTCCTTGGCCAGCCGCAGGAAGGGGGTGCGCAGCCCGCGCCGGGAGATCAGCTCGTCGACGGCGGCGGCGGAGAACAGGTCGCTGAAGTCACTGGCACCACGGGTGAGGAGAGGGGCGCGGCCCCAGAAGTCCCGGGCGAACTCCTCCCGGTCCCGGTGCGTCAGACGCGCGTCCAGGACGCCGCCGCCCCGCTGGGCGTCGACGTCCCGGACTTCGAGCGGCGAGATGCTCACACGGCACTGCCCGACTCGTCGGCCGCGCCGTCGGCTCCCCCGTCGTGCACCCCCGGGGTCCCGGCCGCGCCACCGTCCGCGGGGCCCTCGGCACCGCCGTCGGCACCCCCGTCGTGCACGCCCGGCGTCCCCGCCGCGCCACCGTCCGCCGGGCCCTCGGCGCCACCGTCGGCACCACCGTCATGCACACCTGGCGTGCCCGCCGCGCCACCGTCCGCGGGACCCTCCGCGCCACCGTCGGCACCCCCGTCATGCACGCCCGGCGTCCCCGCCGCGCCGCCGTCGGCCGGGCCTTCCTGCTGGTTCGGGTCCTGCTCGGGGTTGGTCATGTCTCCTCCTGCACATGGACGGTCGGGGCCGGACGGTCACGTGAGTACCCCCGTGTCCCCGCTTCCTCACCAAACTCACCCAGGCCGATCCCGACGGCAACTCCAGCGGCCGGGGCCGGGCGGCCCGGCGTCCTTCAGCGCTTTCCGAACGGGCTGTGCGCCAGCTCCGCGAGCAGCTCAGCGGTGTCCGCGTAGACCTGTTCCGCGCCCGCCTCCTCCAGCGCGGCCCGGCTCACACCGCCGCTGAGCACCGCCACCGGAGTGACGCCGGCCCGCCGGGCCGCACGCATGTCCCACACGGAATCGCCGACGAAGACGCTCTCCTCGGCCCGGGCTCCGGCCAGGCGCAGTGCGTGCTCGACGGGTTCGGCCGCCGGTTTCCCCTCGTCCACGTCGTCGGCGCTCGCCGTCGCGCTGATGGCCTCGTCCGCGTCGATCGCCCCGCGCAACGCCTCCAGTTCGGGACCGCCCGCCGAGGTGGCGAGAACCACCGACCAGCCCTCGTCGTGCAGCCGCCGCAGCAGGTCGGCCGCCGCGTCGAAGGGTGCGAGCCGCTCGTACCAGGCGCCGTACAGGGCCTTGTGTCCGGCGCTGATGTCGGCGTCCTGGTCCTGGTCGCGTTCCTTTCCGAGCAGATGCTCCAGGAGGTCGCCGCCGCTGAGGCCGATGGCTCCGTGGATCCGTGTCATCGGGACGCTGTGCCCGGCCTGACGCAACGCCTCCCACCAGCACACCGTGTGCAGGTAGTTGGTGTCGACCAGCGTTCCGTCCACGTCGAACACTGCCGCGCGTGCGTTCATGGGTGGCTCCCTTCGGCGGTTGTTCTCATCGCTCTCGGCGGGCGGGCGTGGGGACGCCGGTACGCCGGCCCGGGCTCAGCCGATCGCCGTGCCCTCTTCGACCACGGGCCCCGCTTCGGCCTGCGCGCCCCGTCCGGACCCCGAAAGCCGCGCGTCCGCGACGGCCAGGGCGACCGCGACACTGCGCGCGCCAGTGGCCGCGCACAGCGTGCGGCTGACCTCCGCGAGCCGCCGGGCGGTCGCCGGGTCGGCCCGTTCCTCGTACGCGAACCGGGCGATCGCATAGCGCGCGAGCAGGGACCGCAGTGCGGCGGACGAGGTCATGATCATGATGGCTCCAGGGGGCAGGCAGCGCGAGCCGAGCAGTCGCGTACACGAAGACGGGGGTGCCTGTGTTCCCAAGCCAGGGGTGGGTTCCCCACGCGCACAGATCCAAAACGCCCGGGCCGCCCGCCCTCGGCAGGCGGGCGGTCAGGGCGTCCCGGTCCGGCTACCCCGGCAGTCCTTCGAGGAAGGCCGCTGCCACCGGGCCCGCGTCCTTGCCGCCGGAGCCGCCGTCCTCGATCAGGACCGCGAAGGCCAGATCGCCCCGGTAGCCGATGAACCAGGCGTGGGTGCGCGGCGGGTTCTCGGTGCCGTACTCGGCCGTGCCGGTCTTCGCGCCGGGTTCACCGGGCATGCCGCGCAGCGCCTTGCCCGAGCCCTCGGTCACCACGGCCCGCATCAGCGTGCGGAGTTGGGCCGCGACCCCGGGATCGAGACGCACCGGTGCCTTCGCCCGCTCCTTCACGGCCGCGGGGACCAGGACCGGCTGGCGGAACGTGCCGTCCTTGACGGTCGCGGCCACCGACGCCATCACCAGCGGGCTGGCCTGGACGCGGCCCTGCCCGATCATCGCCGCGGCCTGGTCGTTGGCGCTCTCGGCCACCGGGACCGACCCGTCGAACGTCACCGCGCCGACATCCCACTCCGGGCCGATGCCGAACGCCTTCGCGGTCTCGGTCAGCGCGTCGGGAGCGAGCCGGTCGCGCTGGGCGATGATGCCGGTGTTGCAGGAGTGGGCGAAGTCGTCGGCGAAGGTGGCGCCCGCGGGCAGTTCGAACAGGTCCTGGTTCTCGAAGGACTGCCCGTTGACGGTGACGTAGCGCGGGCACGGCGCGGGCGTGTCCGTGTTCATCCCGCTGCCGATCAGCGCCGCCGCGGTGACCACCTTGAAGTCGGAGCCGGGCGGGTAGTGACCGCGCAGCGCACGGTTCTCGCCGGTGGGCGGGTTGTCGGCGACGGCGAGTATCTCGCCGGTGCTGGGGCGGACCGCGACGAGCGCCGCGTTCTTCGACAGGCCGTGCAGCGCCTTCTCGGCGGCTTTCTGGGTCGGGATGTCGAGCGTGGTGCGCACCGGGTCGCCGCTGGTGCCCGGCGAGGTGTGCAGGGTCGCGAGGGTGCGGCCGGAGCTGGTGCCGACGATGGCCACCGTGTCGGCGGGGCGGCCGGCCAGCTGCCGGTCGTAGCGGAACTCAAGGCCGCTGCTGCCGGGCGTGCCGACCAGGGCCGGGGCGAGCCCGCGCAGCGGTGTGCCGTCGGCGGCCTGGATCGCGGCGCGCCGCGTCCCGTCGGCCACGGCCAGCTTGCTGCCGTCGGTGAGGCGGGGGTGCATCACGGCCGAACTCCACTTCACCCGCCACCCGTCCCCGCTCCGCGCGAGAGGCACGGAGGTGGTGTACGCGTAGCGGTCGCCGCCCCTGAGGCGCAGGGTGACGCGGACGTCGTAGGCGTCCCCGTCACGCGCGCCGCGCCGCAGCTCGAAGCGCGTACCGGGCAGGTCCTTGCGCAGCGCGGCCAGCCGGGCGGTGGCCTCGTCGGGGCGGTCGGTGGCGCGCCCGGCGCCTTCCCCGTCGCCCTGCGTCCAGGCGCTGAGGAAGGTGTCGACGGCGGCGGTCCGCTCGTCGGCCGACTCGCCGGGGCGCAGCAGCCGCCAGGCGGCGGTGGCGGCGCCCGCGACCAGTACGAGGACGAGAACGAGGAACAGGAGGGGGCGGCGCCGTCGCCCGGCGCGTCTCGACTGCGACATGCCGGGATCAGACCAGGCGAATCGCTCCTCCGTCCAACAGCCCTATCGGTGTAGATCGCATAGCTGTTTGCCTATGATGCCTGGTGATGGACCTCATCAAGCATGTGCGCTACTTCGTCGTGGTCGCCGAGGAACGGCACTTCGGGCGGGCCGCCGCGCGCCTGGGCATGGCGCAGCCGTCCCTGTCACAGCGCATCCAGCGGCTCGAGCGGGAGTTCGGGATCCGGCTCTTCGACCGCACCAGCCGCGGCGCGGACCTGACCGAGGGCGGCCGGCTGCTGCTCGCCGAGGCGCGGCCGCTGCTGGCGCAGGCCGACGCGCTGGCCGGGGCGGCCGCCCGGGTACGCAGCGGCGCGGCCGGGCTGCTGCGCGCCGCGGTGCCGCCGGAGCTGGGCAGCGCGGTGGTCGCCGCGCTGGTCGGCGGGTTCCGCGAGAGCACGCCCGGAGTCCGTCTCGAACTGCGCGAACTGGGCGCCGAGGCGCAGTTGGCGGAGCTGGCGGCCGGCACCCTGGACGCCGGTGTGCTGCGTCATCCGGTGAACGTGGCCGGCCTCGACCTGGGCGAGGTGATGTGCCGCCCGCTCGGCGCGGTCGTCCCGGACGACGGAGGCGCCGCGGACGGCCCGCTGGCCCTGGCCGCGCTCGCCGGGTGCGACCTCGTGCTGTTCCCCCGGCGGTCCGGGCCCGCGCTGCACGACGAGATCCTGGCCACCTGCCGTCGGCACGGCTTCGAGCCCGGTACGGTGATCGCCGGCCGGGATCCGGCGTTCGTCGCGGGGATGGTGCTCTCCGGCACGGCCGTCGCCTTCGCCTCGCGCGATCGTGAGGTGCCCCCGGGGGCCGTCTGGCGTGAGCTGGCCGGGGCTCCGCTGTGGGAGCGTCTGTCCGCGGCCTGGCTGCGCAGTCGCCGGGACGACCCGGCGGTAGGTTTGTTCGGCGCCGTGGTGGAGCGGGCGCTGGCCGAGTACGGAGGAATGGTCCCGGTGGCGCAGACGGTCGTGCCGAACCGGTCCGGGGCCCCGGTCCCGCGCCTCGGGTTCACGGTATGAGCGGCATGAGCGGCATGAGCGGCATGAGCGGGATGAACGGCTTGAGCGGACTGAGCGGGTCGGCGAGCGGCACCGTGCGGGCCCGGCTGCGCGCGGTGTTCGCGGACGCGGGTGTCACCGGGGTGCTGCACGCGCTCGACCTCGACGGCGGCGCCGAGGTGGGCACCGGGGCGGACACCGCGGTCAGCACCGCCAGTACGCACAAGCTGTGCCTGGCGGTGGCGGTGCAGCGGTGCGCGGACACGGGCCTGATCGACCCGGCGGAACCCGTCGACGTTCCCGTCGAGGGCCGCACCCCGGGCGGGACGGGCCTGGCCATGCTGCGCGACCCCGTGCGGATGTCCGTACGGGACCTGCTCGCGCTCGCGCTGACGGTGAGCGACAACGCGGCGGCCGACGTGCTCTACGCGCGAGTCGGCCTGGACGGCGTCAACCGGGCCATGGCCGACCTGGGCCTGCACCGGACCGTGGCCGTGCACACCGCGGGTGACCTGCTCACCGCGATCGACGAGGACTGCGGCGGCGACCCGGCCCGCCTCCTGGTGGACCCGGCGCTGACGGCGCGCCTGCGCGTCCTGGATCCGGAGCGGACCAACCGCAGTACTCCGCGCGAACTCACCCGGCTGCTGGCCGCGGTGTGGCGCGACGAGGCGTGCTCGCCGGAGCGCGCGGCCGAGCTGCGCTCCATGCTCGCCCACCAGGTCTGGCCGCACCGGCTGGCGTCCGGCTTCCCCTTCGACGACGTACGGGTGGCGGGCAAGACGGGCACCCTGCCGACGCTCCGGCACGAGGTGGGTGTCGTCGAGTACCCGGACGGCGGCCGCTACGCCGTCGCCGTCTTCACCCGCGCGGCCCGCACGGCGGCGAACCAGCCCGCCGCAGACGCGGCCATCGGCACGGCGGCCCGCCTCGCGGTGGAGGCCCTGCGTTCCCCGCGCGGACGGGGCGTGTGACCGTACGCCTTCAGGACGGGGTCAGGAGGTGCGGCGTGCCGTGTAGACGGTCGCCGTCATCGGTGCTGTCACCGGGCCGGTTCCGAGCTGGTCCGTCATCTCGCGAGTGACGGCGGCCCGGAGGGAGTCGGCGTCGTCGCGGTCCGCGAGCGCCGCGCTCACCGGTGTGCCGGTGAAAAACCCGGTGGCCACGGAGGCCGCCGACTCCGCGACCCCCTCCAGGGTGACCTGCTCGGCGGTGTCCACCAGGGTCAGCCCGGCGGCCGCGAGGTCGGCCTCGACGACGGCCGGGTCGCTGTAGCCGTGGGGGAGGCGCGGGAGGAAGGCGGGTACTCCTTCGGGCATGGCGTGCTCCAGCGCGGCCTGGAAGGCGGCCCCGAATCCGTGCGAGGCGAGAGGACCCCAGCTGCTGAACAGGAACCGTCCCCCTGGGGCGAGGACCCGGCGTACCTGGGCGTAGGCGGTGGGCCTGTCGGGGAAGAACATCACCCCGAACTGGCACAGGACGAGGTCGAAGGCGCCGTCCTCGAACGGCAGGTCCTGGGCGTCCGCCTGCCGCCACTGGGCGCGCGGCTCCTTGGCCTGTCCGCAGGTGACCATCGCTTCGTTGAGGTCGGTCGCCACGACCGAGGCGGTGGGGACCTCGGCGAGCAGGGCCGAGGTCAGCGCCCCGGTCCCCGCGGCCAGTTCCAGGACCGTACGGGGCCGCAGCGCCGCCGCCCTGCGGGCCAGGTCGGCGGCGAAGGGCCGGAAGAACACCGGCACCAGATATCGCTCGTAGGCCTCGGGCATGGACTGCGTCCAGCGCCGGTTCGCGTCGATTTCGTTCACCCCATCGACGCTATCCCTGATCCGGGCTCCCGGCAGGATCAAAGGCTCCGCCTTCACGTGAAGGCGGAGCCTCTGCGTACAGTCAGCGGAGCTTGTTGACCGCCGTCACCGTCGTCTTCTTGAAGTCGGCCACCTGCGCGTTGCGGTACGAGCCCATCTGGCCCCAGCGGACCACCGTCACGACGTTGCCGTCGCGCCCCACCGAGAACAGGTTGATGTCCGACGCGCCCCACGTGGTCGTGGTGTGCACGCCGTACACGTAGGCGCCTTCCTCCACCGGCAGCCGGCCGTAGTACTTCTGCGTGGCCTTCGCCTCGGGGTCCTCCTTCATCACGGAAGCGGCGCACCCCGCGAGGTCCTTGCGGAGCAACGCCGCGAAGTCCTTGGCCCGTTGGACGCTGCGCTCGACCACCGTCACCTGAAGGGCGGTCGTGTCGAGGTCCGTGTGGTAGGCGCGGTGCACGGAGATCGACGGCAGCGCCCCGCCCACGCACATCGGCAACGGGTCCGGCTGCCCGGCCGTGACCGGCCCCGCGTACCAGGGCGACGACGGATGCGGCGGCAGCTGGGACGCGGACAGGAACCTCGGTGTGCCGGACGCGGACGCGGCCGTCGCGGTCGTGACGACGCCGGCCGTGGCGGCCATCACTGCGGTCAGGGCCCACAGGGTTCTGTGGGTACGAGTACGGGTGCGGGTGCGGCTGTTCGTCATGCGCTCATTCCCCCATGTAATGCGGCATGTCGTCATGCATGCCGTTACTACTTGCTCTGTCTGTCCTGTACGACCCGTCACAGGGCGCACCCGTTGCCCCTGCTTGTGTCACGACTCTGTCACCGCACCGATGGCGCCCGGTCGGATCCGGATGGCCGTCTTGCCGCGCGCGTGGCGCCGGCGGCCGTCGACGACGCCGTACCCGGCGTAACTGCCGAGCCCCCCCCGGCGGGCGTGTCCTCACACTCCTTCGGGACGTTCGGGGCTCGCTTCGGGTGCCGTCTGCCCCTGCCGTACGGAGCAGACCAGGGCGTCGTCCTTGACGTCGGCGACGATCGTGTCGCCGGGTTCGAGGTCGCCGGCGAGCATCAACGAGGCGAGCCGGTTGTCGAGTTCGGCCTGGATGGTGCGGCGCAGCGGACGGGCGCCGAACTCCGGCTGGTGGCCGTGGGCGACGAGGAGTTTCTTCGCGGCCTCGGTGACCTCCAGGTTCATGCCCTGCGCGTGGACGCGGCGCTTGCTCTGGTCCAGGAGGCGGTCGACGATCCCGCCCAGGTCGTCCTGGGTGAGCGCGTGGAAGACGATCGTCTCGTCGATGCGGTTGACGAACTCCGGCGGGAAGTGCGCCTGGACGTCGCCCATCAGCGCGTCCTTGATCCCGGAGACGTCTCCGTCGTGCGCAAGGATCCGCTGGGAGCCGATGTTCGAGGTCATGATGACGACGCAGTTGCGGAAGTCGACGGTCCGGCCCTGCGAGTCGGTGAGCCGCCCGTCGTCGAGGACCTGGAGCAGCGTGTTGAAGACGTCCGGGTGGGCCTTCTCCACCTCGTCGAAGAGAAGCACGCTGTAGGGCTGACGGCGCACCTTCTCGGTGAGCTGTCCGGCTTCTTCGTGGCCGACGTATCCGGGCGGGGCTCCGACGAGCCGGGAGACGGTGTGCTTCTCCTGGAACTCGCTCATGTCGAAGCGGACCATGCGGTTCTCGTCGCCGAACAACAACTCCGCGAGGGCCTTGGCCAGTTCGGTCTTGCCGACGCCGGTCGGGCCGAGGAAGAGGAAGGAGCCGACGGGGCGGTTCGGGTCTCCCATGCCCGCGCGGTTGCGGCGTACGGCCTCGGCGACCGCCACCACGGCCTCGTCCTGGCCGACGACCCGGTCGTGCAGGGCGTCCTCCAGTTTGAGGAGCTTCTCCTTCTCGGAAGCGGTGAGCTGCGACACGGGGATACCGGTGCGGCGCGAGACGACCTCGGCGATGTCGGATGCCGTGACCTCGACGACGCCCTCGCGCCGTTCCTCGATGCCGGCGAGTTCGCCCTCCGCCTCGGCGATCTGCTTCTTCAGGGCGGAGGCCTTCTCGAAGTCCTCGACGGCGATGGCCTGTTCCTTCTCGCGCTGGAGTTTGGCGATACGGTCCTCGCGCTCCACGGCCTCGGTCGAGCGGCCGCTGCTGCGCAGTTTGACCCGGGCGCCGGCCTGGTCCATCACGTCGATGGCCTTGTCCGGCAGGAAGCGGTCACTGATGTAGCGGTCGGAGAGCTCGGCGGCGGCCGTCAACGCGCCGTCCCCGTAACGGACTTGGTGGTGTGCCTCGTACGTGTCCCGCAGCCCTTCCAGGATCTGCAGGGTCTCGTCGACCGACGGTTCGGGGATCATCACCGGCTGGAAACGGCGTTCGAGCGCGGGGTCCTTCTCCACGTACTTGCGGTACTCGTCGATGGTGGTGGCGCCGACGACGTGCAACTCGCCGCGGGCCAGGGCCGGTTTGAGCATGTTGCCCGCGTCCATGGCACCCTCGCCGCCAGCGCCCGCGCCGACGACGGTGTGCAGTTCGTCGATGAACACGATTGTCTCGTCGGAGGCAGACTTCACCTCGTCGATGACGTTCTTGAGGCGTTCCTCGAACTGGCCGCGGTACTGGGCCCCGGCGACCATCCCGGACAGATCGAGGCCGATGACCCGCCGGTCCTTGAGGGTGTCGGGCACTTCACCGGCGACGATGCGCTGGGCGAGCCCTTCGACGATGGCGGTCTTGCCGACGCCGGGTTCGCCGATGAGCACCGGGTTGTTCTTGGAACGGCGGGAGAGGATCTCCACGGTCTGCTCGATCTCGTCGGCCCGGCCGACCACAGGGTCGAGCTTGCCGGCCTTCGCCTCCTCGGTGAGGTCGCGGCCGTACTGGTCCAGGGTCGGGGTACTGCTGGGCGCTCCCGCGGCGGACGCCGGCACGCCCTCGGCGCGGGCCGCCGTGTCCGTCGCGCCGCGCAGCCGGTCCACGTCCACGCCCTGCGCGCGCAGCAGCCGGGCCGCGCCCGCGTCGGGGTCGTCGAGCAGGGCGCCCAGGATGTGCTCGGGGCCGATGTAGGAGACCCCGGCTTCCTGCGAGCGCACGTAGGCGCGGGCCAGGGTGCGCTTGGCGGCCGGGGTGAGCCCCGGCTCCGCCGACGGTTCGCCGCTCTCCCCCGGCAGGATCTTGGCGATGACGGCGGCGAGCGCGTCCGGTTCGGCTCCGGCCTGCACCAGGACCGCACGGGCCGGGTCGACCTGGGTCGCCGCCCACAGCAGATGCTCGGTGTCGAGGTCCGAACTGCCGTCCTCCACCGCCTTGTTGCCCGCCCGGCCGAGCAGTTCGCGCGCCGAGTCGGTCAGCAGCCGGCCGATCGGCACGCGCTGCACGGCGGGCGGCGAGGCGGCCGGCGACGTACCGAAGAAGCGGTTGAGGAGTTCTCCGAACGGGTCGGGCGAGCCGAAGGGGGAACCGAAGGACATCGACATGACGGAGTCTCCCGGTGGGATGTCGGATCAGTCCCTTCACTCAAGCAACCGTCACAGAGGTGCGCAAACGGGGCGAACGGCCGTCGCCACCGCAGGGGCCGCCGCCCCTGGCAGCCCACACGAATTCGTCGCGCCCCGAAGAGCTATCGTGACCCGTCCGGCGCAACGCGATCACGACGAGGAGCCAGCGGGTGACAGGGACGGAACGGCTGCCGCTGCCGCTGCAGACGGGCGGGGAGCGCTGGAGCACCGCCCGGGCCGAGCGCACGGTGCTCGGGGTCGTTCACAACGTCACGTCCGCGACGCGGCTGCTGGACCTGCTGACCGCCTTCGAGGGCGACCGCCGCATCCAGACCGTCTTCACCTGCACAGGGTCCTCCGTCCTCGACGCCGGCACCGAGGCTTTTCTTCACACGCGAGGGATACCGTTCATACCGTGGCACGAAGCGACCCGGCGGGAATTCGATCTCGCCGTCGCGACAAACCGGGGCGGAAATCTCCACCATCTCCACGCACCACTTATTGGCACACCTCACGGAGCTGGCTACAATAAACAATTGAAC